>NZ_JBBEGC010000030.1:0-72545 GCF_037401995.1 Saccharothrix sp. CCNWYY140 | reverse complement strand
CAACAACACCGACGCCTCGGTCACATCCAGGACGGCGCCATCGGCAGCACGGCGCAGAGCGCGTCGCATGGCCGCCGCGCTGGGCTGGGGCTCGGGCGGGGTGATCGAGATGTCCACGGTCACGTCAACGACACTAGGCCGCCAAAATTCCAGCTCCGAGGCGGAGTGACATGCAGCACTGTGCCGACTCCTATGGCTGCGCTGCGGAGTCGGCGCACGCGCGAGCGACCGGGCACGACGCAGTTCGGTGTCGCGGTCCGCAACGCGGCCGACACGTCAGCGCCGGTGCTCGGCCAGCTCCAACTCGATGAACGCCCCGATCATGGCCCGCCACACCGCCTCGGCCACCTCCGGCGCCAACCCGCTCGCCTCAGCCTTGGCCCGCACCTCGGCGATCACCTGCGCGACACGGTCAGGCGCCCGCACGGCGTCCTCGTCCTTCTTGAACGCCGCAGCCGCCTTGACCAGCCCTTGCCGCTCGGCCAGCAACCGCACCACCTGGGCATCGATCGCATCGATCCCCGCCCGCACCTCGTCCAACGACTCAGGCATAGGTCACCGTCACAGGCGCATGATCAGACCACCGCTCACCATAAGTAGCCGCCCGCTCGACCACGGCACTGGTCGCCCGCGCCGCCAACCCCTCGGTGGCCACCTGGTAGTCGATCCGCCGGCGGATGCGCGTTGTCGAATCCGTCATCCATCCGCCTCTTCCAGCAGTCGGCGAAGCACCTGGCCCAACGCGGGCACCTTGTCCACGAGCGTCTGCCAGACCAAAGCGGCGTCGACCGATGCGTACCCGTGGATCAGGATGTTGCGGAACGCGACTATCCGGTTGACGTCCGGGATGGCCGACGCGAGTTCGGCATCGACCTTGCGGAGCTGGTTCAAGGCTTCACCGATGATCTCGAACTGCCGCTCGACCGCCGACCTCAGCATGGCGTCCGCCTCGTAGTCCGCGAACGACTTGCCTGCGCTGAACTGGCGCAGCAGGTCGACGGCTTGAGATGCGTCCCAAAGGTAGGCGCGGGGATCAGGCCGCATACAGCTGTTCCCGGGTCTCCATCACGCGCTGCCGGAAGTACGGGTTGCGGATGCTGGAACCGCTCACGAGGTCGACCGGTCGGTCGAAGAGCCGCTCCAGCCCTTCCTTCAGGGCGAAGTAGCTGCCGAAGTAGTCGAAGCCCGGACCGGCGTCGAACTCCACGAGGACGTCCACATCACTGGACACCACGTCGAACGAGTCACCCACAGCGGACCCGAACACGTCGAGCCGGCGAACGCCCAGCGCGCGGCACAGGTCTTCGACCTCGGACAACCTGGCCCTGATGACCTCGTGCACGGACGTCACCTCCCGCTCACGATTGTGCCTGATCGGAGGCCCTCGGCCAGTCAAAACTCACCGTGACCGGCGCGTGGTCCGACCAGCGCTCGGCGTAGGTGGCCGCGCGCTCGACCACGGCACTGGTCGCCGTCGCCGCCAAGCCCTCGGTCGCGCAGATCAGGTCAATGCGCCAGCCGGAGTCGTTGTCGAAGGCCTTGCCGCGGTAGGACCACCACGAGTACGGGCCGGCGACGTCCGGGTACAAGGAACGGACCACGTCGACGTAGCCGGAGGAGAAGACGTCGGTCAGCCACGCCCGTTCGGACGGCAGGAAGCCGGACGACTTCTGGTTGGTCTTCCACGCCTTCAGGTCGGCCTCGCGGTGGGCGATGTTCCAGTCGCCGCACACCACGACCTCGCGGCCGTCGGCCGCCGCCTTCTCGCGCAGTTCCACCAGGTACGGCAGGAAGGCGGCCATGAACCGCTCCTTCTCGTCCTGCCGGGGCGTGCCGACGTCGCCGCTGGGCAGGTACAGGCTGCCGACGACGACGTCCGCCAGCTCGACCTCCACGTACCGGCCGGAGTGCTCGAACTCCGCCGCGCCGAACCCGATCCGGACCGCCTCCGGCTGCGAGCGGGTCAGGACGGCGACGCCGTTGCGGCCCTTGAGCTCCGAGTGGGCGTGGGCGGTGTGCCAGCCCTCCGGGGCGCGGACCTCGTCTGTCAGCTGGCCGGGTTCCGCGCGGACCTCCTGGATGCACACCACGTCCGCCGTGGTCGCGGCGAGCCACTCCAGGTAGCCCTTCTTGGCGGCGGCGCGCAGGCCGTTGACGTTCACGGTGGAGACGGTGAGCACGGATCGGGAGCCTAATCGCGAGCGGCGACGGCCCAGCCGTGCGGGTACACCGCGCCGCAGCGGGCGCAGGTGGCGACCAGGCCCAGGAACAGCACCAGCGGGCTGCTGCCCTCGGGGGACGGCACACCGCGGACCTCGTGCCCGTCGAGGGTCGCGACCAGCTCGGGCCACTCGGGTTCGCACGCGCACGTGGTCACCTCGTTGCGGCGGGACGTCCGCCATCGGAAGAACATGCGCCAATCTAAGCGCAGTTGCTGTCCGAGGTGGGCGTCACGAACTGGTCGTTGACCCACCGGCCGTCCGACAGCAGGCGGAACCCGTTCTGCACGGTCCGCTCCGCCTTCACGACCGCGTCGCGCTGGACGGTCGCCACGATCGGCTGGGTGTCCGCCGGGCCGGAGCGGACGTTGAGGATGTCCGCGGTGACTGTCACCTTGCACTCCTGGGACAGCTGGTCGGGCACGAGCTTCTTGCCGTCGTTGGCCACGTACATCAACCCGGCCGCTCCCAGCACACCGATCACGATCATGCCGCGCAACGGAATCCCGAACATCGTCCACGCCTCCCCGCACACTGCGCCTGAAGTGCAGATATAGCGCGGCGAGGCCCGTTGCTGAACGTGGCCGGCCCGAAACCACCCAGGAGGGGAACCGAACGAGTGACCCGGTCACGCGCGATCACCCCGCTCCTCGCACGGGCGCACGCCCAGGAACGCGCGAGGGGGACCGCTCGAAAGCGGTCCCCCTCGATCAGCCGAACACGGCCGAACGCCGGCCGGAGCACCGACCGGACGCCGGACTCAGCCGGCCATGCGCTTCTGGAGGTTCTCGTCCAGGGTGCCGAGGAAGTCCTCGGTGGTCAGCCACTGCTGGTCCGGGCCCACCAGCATGGCCAGGTCCTTGGTCATCTTGCCGCTCTCGACGGTCTCGATGATGACCTTCTCCAGGGTCTCGGCGAAGCCGGTGACCTCGGGGGTGCCGTCCAGCTTGCCGCGGTGCTTCAGGCCACCGGTCCACGCGTAGATCGACGCGATCGGGTTGGTGGAGGTCGGCTTGCCGGCCTGGTGCTGACGGTAGTGGCGGGTGACCGTGCCGTGCGCCGCCTCGGCCTCGACGGTCTTGCCGTCCGGGGTCATCAGCACCGACGTCATCAGGCCCAGCGAGCCGAAGCCCTGCGCCACGGTGTCGGACTGCACGTCACCGTCGTAGTTCTTGCACGCCCAGACGTAGCCGCCCTCCCACTTGAGCGCGGCGGCGACCATGTCGTCGATCAGCCGGTGCTCGTAGGTCAGGCCGGCGGCCTCGAACTGCGTCTTGAACTCGGTGTCGAACACGTGCTGGAAGATGTCCTTGAAGGCGCCGTCGTACGCCTTGAGGATCGTGTTCTTCGTCGACATGTACACCGGGTAGTTGCGCTGCAACCCGTAGGAGAACGAGGCGCGCGCGAAGTCCTCGATGGACTTGTTGAAGTTGTACATGCCCAGCGCCACGCCGCCGTCGGGGCCGTAGTTGGCCACGACGTGCTGGATCGGCTCGGAGCCGTCCTCCGGCGTGAACGTGATGGTCAGCTCGCCCGCGCCGGGCACCTTGAAGTTGGTGGCCTTGTACTGGTCGCCGTGGGCGTGGCGGCCGATGATGATCGGCTTGGTCCAGCCCGGCACCAGCCGCGGGATGTTGCTGATGATGATCGGCTCGCGGAAGACGACGCCGCCGAGGATGTTGCGGATCGTGCCGTTGGGCGAGACCCACATCTTCTTCAGGCCGAACTCCTCGACCCGCGCCTCGTCCGGCGTGATCGTGGCGCACTTGACGCCGACGCCGTGCTTCTTGATGGCGTGCGCGGCGTCGATCGTGACCTGGTCCTCGGTGTCGTCCCGGTGCTGGATGCCCAGGTCGTAGTACTCGAGGTTGACGTCCAGGTACGGGTGGATCAGCTTGTCCTTGATGAACTGCCAGATGATCCGGGTCATCTCGTCGCCGTCGAGTTCGACGACGGTTCCCTGAACCTTGATCTTGCCCATACTCAGGGCGCTCCTCTCGCGACAGTGCAAGCAAGACAAGCGTACTGCTATGTCCGGCTGCTTGTGTCCCACCACGGCTTAAATGGGAACGGGGTCACAATGCCTTAGCCTCCGGAACACGATCTTGGAGGGGGCACCATGTCGACCGGACCCACGCACGCCATGAGCGGTCTGCTGGCTTGGGCGGCGGTGACCGCGCTCGCCGACAACCATCCCATCGGCCAGCTCACCCCGCAGAGCTGGGCCGTCGGCGCCGTGCTGGCCACCGGTGCGGCGCTGCTGCCCGACCTGGACCACCCGTCCTCGACCATATCGCGCACGTTCGGGCCGGTCAGCGCGGGTGCGTCGGCGGCGATCAACACGGTCAGCTCGTGGGTCTACCGCGCCACCCGCACCCGCCGCGACTCCAACCGGGACGGCGGTCACCGGGGTCTCACGCACACGCTGGTGTTCGCGCTGGCCGCCGCCGTGGGCACGACCGCCGTGGTCCAGCAGTCGCAGAAGTGGGCGCTGCCGGCGTTGATGTTCGTGTTCGCGGGCCTGGCCGTGCGCGGGATCATGAACGACTGGTGCCCGCAGAAGGACGCCCTGCTCATCACGGTCGTGTCCGGCGTCATCACGGTCGTGTGCGTGGCGTGGACGGCCCAGACGCCGGCCAGCGCGGCGGCGTGCGGGGTCGCGGTCGGCATCGGGTGCGTCGCCCACTACCTCGGCGACGCGATCACCGAGCAGGGCTGCCCGATCCTGTGGCCCATCCCGCTGGGCGGCAAGACGTGGTTCCCGGTCGCGCCGCCGAAGATCATGCGGATGCAGACCGGCGGAACGGTCGAGATGGCCATCGTCGGGCCGCTGATCACGCTGCTGTCGGTGTGGCTGTCGGCGGCGGCGCTCCAGCAGGCCGGCGCGCTGCCGTTCCTCTCCGGCTTCGACCTGCTACCGATCTAGTTTTCGAATTGCCGCCATCCGACGGCTACCCGAACATCACCCGATCGGACTAGCCTGCACCGCGTGCACAGGGCCCAGCCGAGCACCCGGGACTTCCGGAACGGGCAGGACCCGTTCTACCTTCGGCTCCGCACAACCGGCAGTGACACCGACACCCGTGGACGTGCGATGACGACTTGGCTCGGCCTGGACGCGGGTCACGGCGACCCGACCACCGCGGACGCGACGGCGGTGTCGCTGTACGAGTCCCTGCTGTTCCACGCGCAGCTGGTGTGCGTGCACGTGGTCGAGGACCACCACGCCCTGTCGTTCCGGCTGACCGACGTGCCGTCGGAGAACACCGTGTCCACGCTCATCGAGCGCGGTTACGGCGTCGCCGTGCACAACGGCAGCCTCCAGCGGCTGGCCGGGCCGGAACCGCTCGCGCGGGGCGCGCTGCGGGCGGCGCTGGCGCACCGGGACCGGCGCGAGGGCCGTGCCCTGCGCTTCCCCGGCCAGCGGACGCTGCGCGGGCGGTACGGGGTGTCGGACATCCTCGCGTTCAGCGCGATCGAGGAGGTCCTGCCGCACGGCATCAAGAGCGTCGACGCGCGCGGCGACCTCCAGCCCGCCTTCGTCAACGGCCGGCTGGTGCTCGAAGTGCGCTGACCTCGCCTCGCCGTCGCGGGTGCGCCGACCCTCGCCGGCCCCCGCGCCCGGGTCAGCCCGGGTGGGCGCCCACGGTGTCGCGGATCTGGTCGCCGAGCCTCTCCGAGCTGCGCGCGCAGTGGGCGCAGCAGAAGAACCGGCCCTCCACCTCGACGCCGTGGCCCAGGATCCGGCAGTCGCAGTGCTCGCAGCGCGGCGCGAGCCGCTGGATGGCGCACTCGAAGCTGTCGAACGTGTGCACCCCGCCGCCGACGGTCCGCACCTCGAACGTCATCCAGTACTCGTTGCCGCAGACGTCGCAAGTCGCCATGCCGGCAGCCTGCTCCGGCCCCACCGACCCGGCAACTCGAACCGGGCGGCGCAACCCGCACGGGTGCGCCCACAACCGTCCACAAAGGACGCCGCAGCAAGCGGACCAGGCCGGATTCGAACCGGCGTCCTCCCGCACCGAGGTGAGGGCGCGTCAACCACTGCGCTACAGGTCCAGACTCAGCCCCCAACCCTAACCGTGACCACGCCCCGACTGACAGTGCCGCTAAGGTCTGCCCTCGTGCGCGGGGTCGACTACTACGAACTCCTCGGGGTGGGTCGCAACGCGTCCCAGGCGGAGATCAAGACCGCCTACCGGTCGCTGGCCAAGGTCATGCACCCCGACGCGGGCGGCTCGTCGCTGACCTTCCGCATGCTCCAGGAGGCCTACGACACCCTCCGCGACCCCGCCCGACGCCGGGACTACGACCGTGGCTGGGGGTTCACCCGACCGGGCACGCGCCCGACCGCGACCCGTCCGCCGCGCACCGGCCGCGTGGGCCGGCTGCGCAATTTCGGCGAGGACCCCGACTTCGTACCCCCGAAGCCCGCGGTGGACCTCGGCGGCATCGCCTGGTGGCACCTGGTCGACACCACCCAGCGGGTCCGGTACGCGCCGGTCGCCGGTCCCGGTCACGCCCCCGCGCTGGCCGCGCTGTGCGGGTGGTTCTTCCTGCTGCTGCCGGTGTTCGCGATCGACTTCTCGCCGTTGACGCTGGGCCTGTGGCTGCTGGTCGTCGCGGCTGCCGCGGTGGCGGCGTTCCGGCTGGTCAAGCGGTACGTGGCGGCCGTGCGGCTGGACCGCGAGTTCGCCGCCGCCGTGGACACCGACGTCGTCCACGGGACGACCGACGACCGGGCGTGCGAGCGGGTCACCGCCGACGTGCTCAGCCGGTACCTGACCCGCCTGCCCGGCGCCCGCATCTTCCACGGCCTGGCGTGGCCGGATTCGGTCTTCGCCGACATCGACCACGCCGTGCTGTGCGGACGGCGGCTCGTGCTGATCGAGTCGAAGGCGTGGCTACCGGGCCACTACACGGCCGAGGACGACGGCACGCTGTGGCGCAACGGCCACCCGTTCCGCGGCGGCGGCACCCGCCTGCACCGCAGCCTCGCGCTGTACCGGAGGCTCCTGCCGTGGCTGGACATCCGGACCGTGCTGCTGGTGTACCCGAGCCGGGCGGGCGAGGTGACAGCGGACGACGTGGACGTGCTCGTGCCACCGATGACGCCCGCCCAGTTCGTCGAGGAAATCGGCGACTGGCTCGCCGAGGAGCCCGCCACCGTGGACCGAGAGGCGTACCGCGTACTGCTCGGCCGGGTGGTACCGATCGTGCGCTGACCACCGCCCGCGCGGATGCCCCGTTCGTGCGCTGATCAGCCTTTCGGCCGCTGTTTCCGACCCCGACCGGCGGGCTACGTTCTCGCGGACCACGCCGCCGGTCCGAGGAGCAAGCGCCGATGAAGATCGACGTCTTCAACGAGATCCAGGACCCGCGCCCGTGGCAGGACGGTCACCAGGCGGCACGCATCGGCGAGGCCCTGGAACAGGCGAAACTCGCGGACGAGCTGGGCTACGGCTGCTGGTGGCAGGTGGAGCACCACGGCGCGGAGGAGTTCAGCCTGTCGTCCGCGCCGGAACTCATGCTCACGGCCATCTCCCAGCACACGTCCCGCATCCGCCTGGGCCACTCGGCCGTCCTCGCCCCGACCCGCTTCAACCATCCGATCCGCATCGCCGAACGAGCGGCGATGCTCGACGTCCTCAGCGGCGGGAGGCTGGAGTTGGGCCTGACCCGCTCCACGATCCCGGAATGGCGCTTGTTCGGCATCGACCCGGCGGACGTGCGGCGACAGACACAGCAGGCCTTCGAGATGGTCCCGAAGATGTGGACCAGCGACCGCTTCTCGTATTCGAGCGAGGACTTCGAGATCCACGACGTCCCCATCGTCCCGAAGCCCTTGCAACACCCCCACCCACCGCTGTGGCAGGCCGCCGCGACCCCCGCGTCCTTCGAGGAAGCGGGCAGACGCGGAGTCGGCGTCCTGGGGACGACCATCTGGGAGTCGGTGGAACGCGTCCGCCGCATGGTCGCCCTGTACCGAGCGGCAGCGGAGTCCTGCACCACCCCGGTAGGCGCGACCGTCAACAACCAGATCGCTTTCTTCACCTTCGTCCACTGCGCCGAAACCGACGAACAAGCCGTCCGCAACGGCGCAGTAGCAGCCGCAGCCTGGTACACCGTCCAAGCCCTGACCTTCTTCGAAGCCGCCGCCGCTTTCGTCGAGAACGTGGAACACCAGCGCACACTCATGGAAGACCCGTCAGGCGGCGGCCTGACCGGCGACTTCCTCAGAGCAGAAGCCGCCACCTTCACCGGCCCCAACCAGGCGCAACTGGTCATCGGCCGGGTCCTCCAGGGCGAACAGGTCCCCGACGAGGAAATCTTCGAGGCCCTGAACGCCCAGGACTCCTTGATCGTCGGCAGCCCGGAAACCTGCCGCAAAAAACTCCGCACCTACGCCGACCTCGGCATCGACCGCCTGATGGCCTTCCACCAGGTGGGCAACCTCTCCCACGAGTCGGTGATGACCAGCCTCCGCCTGATCGGCGACCTGATCCCGGAGTTCGACAAGTAACGCCCCAACACACCGCCCCCGGCACTCTCGTGCCAGCACCTCCGCGCCTGCCGTGGGATGCTTCCGGCCATGACCCGGAAGGTGTGCCTGGCCCAGACCCCGGAGGCCGACGAGCTGTTGGCCACGGACATGTTCGCACTGCTCGTCGGCATGTTGCTGGACCAGCAGATCCCGATGGAGAAGGCGTTCAGCGGGCCGAAGGTGTTGGCTGATCGGATGGGTGGGTTGTCCCCGCAGGCGGTGGCGGAGGCTGGGGAGGAGGAGTTTGTGGCTGTCATGGCCGAGACTCCTGCTGTGCACCGGTTTCCCGGGTCGATGGGCAAGCGGGTGCAGGCGTTGGCTCGGGCTGTTGTGGAGGAGTACGGCGGGGACGTTTCCCGGATCTGGGCCGACGGGGACGGGAAGGTCGTGCTCAAGCGGTTGAAGGCGTTGCCCGGGTTCGGGGATCAGAAGGCTCGGATCTTCCTCGCCTTGTTGGGCAAGCAGTTCGGGGTCGAGCCCGAGGGGTGGCGGGAGGCTGCCGGGGCTTACGGGGAGGTTGGGTCGCGGCGGAGTGTGGCCGATGTCGTCGACTCCGTGACGTTGGGTGAGGTGCGGGAGTACAAGAAGGCGGCCAAGGCTGCGGCCAAGGGGTGAAGTTAGAGTCCCGGCGTGCAGTTGCCTGGGCTGACTGATCTCACACCGTTGGGGCAGGGCGGGTTCGCGACCGTCTACCGGGCTCGTCAGGTCCAGCTGAACCGCGATGTAGCGGTGAAGATCGACAACCGGGTGCTGCACAGCGAGCGCGACCGGCGGCGGTTCCTGCGGGAAGCGCAGGCTGCGGCGCGGTTGTCCGGGCACCCGAACGTGGTGGCGGTGCACGCCGCCGACATCACCCCACAGGGCACGCCCTACCTGGTCATGGAGCTGTGCACGGGCGGGTCGCTGGCGGACCTCGTGCGGCGGGAAGGGCCGTTGCCGGCGGAGCGGGTTCGGCGGTTGGGCGTGCAGTTGGCCGACGCGTTGGCGGCTGCGCACGCAGAAGGGGTCCTGCACCGGGACATCAAGCCCGGCAACATCCTCGTGGACCGGTACGGCAACGCCAAGCTGGCGGATTTCGGGCTGGCCGCACTGCTGGACGCCGAGGGCGGGTCGACGGTCACGCGTGACGCGCTGAGCCCGAGCTACGCCCCGCCGGAGGCCTTCGCGATGGCCCAGCCGACGCCGGCGGCGGACGTGTACGCCTTGGCGGCCACCCTGTACGACCTGCTGGCGGGCCGACCTCCTCGGCCGGTGCCGTGGCCGGTCGAGTCCTTCGACCACCTGGGTGAGGTGTTGCGCTCGCCGGTGCCGGTGGTGGCCGGAGTTCCGCAGGATCTGCACGAGACGTTGGTACGTGCGCTGACACCGGACATCGCGTATCGGACGCCCACCGCCGCGAGATTGCGGGACGAGTTGCGCGGCGAGGGAAATCGAGAGGGCCACAAAGCCAGCCACGAAGAGGTGCGCAGAGACGTGTACCAAGGGGTGCGCGAGCACGTGCGCGAGGAGGTTTCGGGGCCGCGGCAGGCGGTTGGAGGGCCGCCGGGGCGGAAGAAGGCTTGGGCGGTTGTGGTGGGGGCGGCTGTGCTGGCGGCGGTGGTCGCGGTGGGTACCTGGTGGTGGGTGTCGAAGGATCGGACCGCGGCGGCCGGGTCGACGGGTGGCACCACGGGGAGCAAGCCGGTCGAGGTCGAGCCGCCGCCGCGGTTGAAGGTGTGTGCGACGGGGTTCTGCGTCGCCGAGCCCACCTGCTACCACGGCATCAACTCCGTGGGAGGCAAGGCGTCCACCGCTCGCCGGGCCGCCGACTGCGCGATCCCCCACTTCTGGGAGGCGTTCGCAGGCGGGTGGTTGTCCGGGGCCGTGCCGCAGGTCGACAACGACGCGTTGATCGTCGCGCCCGAGGTCAAGGACGTGTGCACGGCCGCCGCGATGAAGGCCAACACGCGGCCGACCGTGGACACGTCCTCCTGGGAGATCACCGCGATCGCCTTCAGCGAGGGCGACCGCGCCTACTTTCACTGCTTCGCCAAAGACCCCTCCGTCGGCGAGACGACCACCAGCGCCTTCGGCTCCTGAGGCCGCAGCGCGAAGATCACCAGCACCAACGCGACCACCGACAGCACCGACGCGATGGGTGCCAGCGGCAACAGGCCGACCAGGCTGATCACCAGGCCGCCCACCACACCGGACAGGCCGACGCCCAGGTAGATCGCGGAAGCGTTCAACGACAGCAGCAGACCGCTGTTCTGAGGCGCCAACTCGATCAGCCACGACTGGATCGGCGGGTTGGCCGACCACGTCAGCGCGCCCCACAGGAACAGCGCGATCGCCGCGCCGGGCACGCTGGTCATGGTCAGCGGCAGGGTCGCGAGCACCACCGTGAAGCAGCTGAACAGCACGATCAGCACCCGCCGGGTCTCGAACCGGTCGGTGATCCGGCCGCCCGCCCAGTTGCCGAACACGCCGCCGATCCCGTACGCGACCAGCAGCAGGCTCGTGGCGAGGCCGTCGACGTGCGCGGTCGCGGTGAGGAGGGGTGCGATGTAGTTGAAGACGGTGAACACGGCGAGGCACGCCAGCACGGTCAGGACCAGCACCATGATCACGCGGCGGTCGGCGGCCGGGGCGAAGCGCTCGCGCAGGGCGACGGCGGGTGGCGCCTCGACACGCGGCAGACCGGCCCACACCGCCACGGCGGCCACCGCCGTCACGCCCGCGATGAGCCCGAACACGCCCCGGTAGCCCAACGGCCCGCCGAGCAGGTTGCCCGCCGGCACGCCCAGGACCAGCGAGAACGTCAACCCGCCGAACACCAGCGCCACGGCCCGGCCCCGGCGGTCGGGCGGGGACAGCACGGTGGCGACGAGCGTCGCGGCGGGAGTGAAAACGGCGGCACCCAAGGCGCTGATCACCCGTGCGACCAGCAGCAACGGGTAGTTCGGGGCGAAGGCGGCGAGGAGGTTGCCGGCGGCGGACAGGGCGAGCGCCGCCACCAGCAGGGTCCGCCGCTCCCAGCGTCCGGTCACGGCGGCGAGCAGCGGCGAGGACAACGCGTAGGCGATGGCGAACGCGGTGAGCAGCTGGCCGGCGGTGGCGTGCGAGACGTTCAGCTCGTGGCTCACGGCCGGCAGGACGCCGGACACGATGTACGCGCTCGTGCCGATGGTGAACGCACCGGCGGTGAGCAGGTAGGTGCGAGCAGACATTGGATGCGGTTCCCCCAGTCGTGTGATGCTTCGACGGGAACCGTACTACGAGGTTCATCGAAATACGATGGCCGTCGTAGGATGGGACGCATGACCGCAGTGCTGCCCCACCCCGAGCGCGACGAGATCAGGATCGAGGCGGTCCTGCACGCCCTCGCCGACCCGGTGCGGCTGCGCATCGTGCGCGAGCTGGCGCAGAGCGTCGAGGGGATGTCGTGCGGGGTGCAGCTCGACCTGGGCATCAGCGCGTCGACCCTGACCCACCACGTCCGCACGCTGCGAGAGGCCGGCGTCGTTCGCGTCCAGCCGCGCGGGACCTCACGGATCAGCAGCCTGCGCCGCGAGGACCTGGACACCCTCTACCCGGGCCTGCTCAACGGCATCCTTGCCGCACCCCGCTAGCCGCGGCCGAGGCCGTCGCGGTTGGGGTCGCCGGGCCGAGGGCCATCGGGGCTGAGTAGTCGGGGCCGGGCAGTCGGGGCCGGGCGGTCGTCGGGGCGTCGCGGAGCTGCCGTCTTGCGTGCGAAGGCTTGGCCTCCGGCCCCCGAACCGATCATCCCACGAGCCACCGACAATTCCGCGTGCCCGAAATCCGGTTGCGGGCGTTCCTAGTGTCGTAAGACGTGCGCGCCTACGCCCATCTCGCGCTCGCCGGATTCCGCCGTTACTCCACCTACCGCCAAGCGATGTTCGGGGGCCTGGCCGCGAACGTCGTCTTCGGCCTGCTCCGCACCGCCGTCCTCGTCGCCACCGTCGCCGCCGCGCCCGTCGCGGGCTACGACGTGGCTGCCGCTGTCACCTACGTGTGGCTCGGGCAAGGGCTGCTCTCGTTCGTCGTCCTCTGGGGCGAAACCCAGCTGTCCGAACGCATCCGCACCGGGGACGTCGTGGTCGACCTCTCCCGGCCCTGGCACCTGCAAGCCGCGTTGCTCGCCGAGGACCTCGGGCGGGCCGCGTACGCCGTCGTCGTGCGGCTGGTGCCGCCGGTCGCTGTTGGGGCGCTGTTGTTCCCCTTCCGCTGGCCGGAACCTGAGACCTGGCCGCTGTTCGCGGTCAGCGCCGTGCTCGGGCTGGTCGTCAGCTTCGGGCTGCGGTTCATGCTCAACTGCACCACGTTCTGGCTGCTGGACAGCCGGGGCGTGGTGAACATGTACGCCGTCGTCAGCGGGTTGTTGTGCGGGCTGATCGTGCCGCTGGCCTTCATGCCGGAGTGGGCGCGGGACGTGTTGTGGGCGACGCCCTTCCCCTACCTGCTGCAAGCGCCGATCGACGTGTTCCTCGAACGCGATCCACAGTGGACTGTGCTGGCGTGGCAGGCGTTCTGGGCCGTGGTGGTGTTGGCCGCCGGGAACCTGGTGTTGTCGCGGGCCGTGCGGAAGGTGGTGGTCCAGGGTGGTTGAGACCTACCTGCGGCTCGTGGGCGCACGCCTGCGGGGTCAGCTCGCGTACCGGACGTCGTTCACCATCGAGGTCATCGCGCAAGCGGTGGTGCAGGCCATCGAACTCGCCGCGATCACCATCCTGTTCAGCCACGTCACGGAGCTCGGCGGGTTCTCGGCCGACGAAGTCATCCTCATGTACGCGATCGCCGCGACCGCGTTCGGGCTCGCCGACCTCACCGCGGGCCAGCTCAACGAACTCCCCACCTACATCCGCACCGGCTCGTTCGACGTGCTCCTGTTGCGCCCCTTGGGAACGCTGCCGCAGGTGATGGTCGGGGACATCCGCCTCAAGCGCATCGGCCGCACGCTGTTCGGGCTCGGCACGATGGTGTACGCGTTGGCGCACAACGACATCGCGTGGTCACCGGCGAAGGCCGCGCTGGCCGCCGTCGCACCGCTCGCGGGCGCGGTGATCTTCGGGTCGGTGTGGGTGGTGGCGTGCGCGGTGTGCTTCTGGATCGTCGAGGGGCAGGAACTGGCGAACACCGTCACCTACGGTAGCAACGCGTTCACCTCCTACCCCGTCACCGTGTACTCGGGGTGGCTGCGCCGGTTCATGGCGTTCGTCGTGCCCGGCGCGTTCGTCGCCTACTACCCCGCGCTCGCGCTGCTCGGCCGGACCGATCCGTTGGGCGGGCCGGCGCTCCTGGGTTGGGTCTCACCGCTGGTCGCACTGGCCGCCGCCGTCGTGGCGGGGCTGGTGTGGCGGTTCGCCGTTCGCCACTACCGAGGGACCGGGTCATGATCGAAGTCCGCGAGCTGTGCCGCGAGTTCACCGTCACGACGAAGGCCGGGCGGTTCCGGCGGACCCGCACGACGGTCCGCGCGGTCGACTCGGTCAGCTTCGACGTGGCCGCGGGCGAGGCCGTCGGTTACGTCGGGCCGAACGGCGCCGGCAAGTCCACCACCATCAAGATGCTCACCGGCATCCTCGTGCCGACCTCCGGGCACGTCCGGGTGGCGGGCGTGGACCCGTCGCGCGCCCGGCGGGACCTGGCGCGGCGGATCGGCGTGGTGTTCGGGCAGCGCAGCCAGCTGTGGTGGGACCTGCCGCTGCGGGACAGCTTCGACCTGCTGCGCTCGATCTACCGGGTGGACGCGCGCGACCACGCCCGCCGCCTGGACGAGTGCGTGGGACTGCTGGACCTGGCGGGGTTCCTCGACCGGCCGGTGCGGCAGCTGTCGCTGGGTCAGCGGATGCGCGGCGAGGTCACCGCGGCCCTGCTGCACGGCCCGGAGCTGCTGGTCCTGGACGAGCCGACGATCGGGCTGGACCTGGAGTCCAAGGAGCGGCTGCGCGAGTTCCTTGCCGACCTCAACACCTCGCGGGGCACCACGCTCCTGCTCACCACGCACGACCTGGACGACATCGAACGGCTGTGCCCGCGGCTGGTGGTGATCGACCGCGGCACGGTCCTGGCCGACGGCCCGCTGGAGGCGCTGCGGGCGGAGGTCGTGCCGGAACGGGTGCTGGTCGTGGACCTGGAGAAACCCGCCGAGCCGCTGGAGGGCGTGCCGGGCGTCATCGACGTGAGGAGCGAGTTGGGCGGCCTGCGCCAGCACCTCACGTTCCGCAAGGACCGGACGACCGCCGCCGCGGTCATCGCCGCCGTCGCCGCGCGAGCCGAGGTGCACGACCTGGTCGTCGAGGAACCCGAGATCGACGATGTGGTGCGCCGGTTGTACGCGCGTCGGTAGAGTCGGGCGAAACGGTCACGCACCACCTACTCTCGGGAGTTCACCATGCGCGCAGGTCGTCCGGTCGCCACCATCCTGCTGGCACTGGGACTCGTCGGCGCGGTGTCCGGGTGCGAGGCGGTGCAGCAGGCGCAGGACACCGCCAACTCCGTCGGCCAGGCCGCCGACAAGGCGCAGTTGTGCCTGGACGCGCTGTCCCTGGCCGGCTTCACGCCGAACGCCGCCGACCCGCAGAAGGCCGTCGAGGAGACCCAGGCCAAGGCGAAGGAGCTGGAGGCCCTGGCCGCGAAGGCCGGCGACGCCACCCTCAAGGACGCCATCAACGGCGTGTCGGACTCCATGAGCCAGTTCACCGCGGCGGACCTCTCCCCGGCCAAGCTGGCGGAGTGGACGTCGAAGAAGCTGGAGACGGTGAACAAGCTTTCCCAGGCTTGCGGCTGAGCGGAAACGCCAGGCTGTCGGTACCTTCGAAGGCGTCCTACGCTGTGACGCACCGGAGGTGTTGCAGATGCACGCGACAGTAGGCGACCGGTTGCACGTCCACAGCCGCGCCGTGGGTCTCGACGAGCGGGTCGGCGAGATCCTGGAAGTCCGCGGCGCGGAGGGTGCACCCCCGTACCTGGTCCGCTTCTCCGACGGCCACGAGGGGCTGGTCTACCCCGGCCCCGACTGCCTCGTCGAACCCCGGACCGGCGACTAGCGCCGAACCGGTCCGCCGGTCGGACGGCCAGGCCGTCCGACCAGACCGGGTTGCCCAGCAGTCTGACGGCCTAGCCGGGCAACAACGACTCCACCTCGGCGCGGTACAGCAACGCCGGGTCGAACCCCATCGGCCCGAACTGGCCCGCGACCTCCAGGCTGAGCACGCCGTGCAGCCTGGTGAACGCGCGCAACCCGGTCAGCAGGACGGTGGGCGGAAGTTCGCCTTCACCCCGCGACAACGCCCAGGCCGCCAACTGCCCGTCCAACACGAGCCCGGCCCGCGAGGGCGCAGGTCCGGCCCCGGCACCCACCGCGCCAGCCCTGGCAGCCACCGCGCGGGTTCCGCCACCTGCCGCGCCCGCCGACCCGCCGCCCGCACCCACGGACCCGGCCGCAGCCCCGCTACCCATCGCCGCGCCGGCCGACCCAACCTCAGCACCCGCCGGCCTGGTGCCTGCCGTCGAGTTGGCTGCCTTCCAGGACCGGTCGACCCGGGTCTCGTCCTCGGAGGCCTCGGCGAGCACGCTCAGGAATGCGCTCATCGTGCGGTGGGCCAGGGCGATGGTGTCCTGTGGTGCGTGGTAGCCCGGTAGGGGGGTGCCGAAGAGCAGCAGGTAGCGGTGGGGTTGGCCCACGGCGAAAGCTCGGAACGCGTCTGCGAAGCCGTGCACCCGCTCTCGGTGTGGCCGGCCCTCGGTCGCCGCCACGGAGGCCTCCACCTGGTCGGCGAGGTCGCGCCATGCGTCTCTGACCAGGTCGTTCAGCAAGTCGTCGCGGTTCTTGAAGTAGCGGTACAGGGCGGGGCCGGTCACGCCCATGCGCTTGGCGATCGCGTTGACCGAGATGCCCTCGACGCCCTGTTCGGCCAGCTGCTCCAGGGCGATGCGCTTGGCCTCCTCCTTGGTGTCCTCGCGGTACTTCTCGCGCCGGCTGTTCACCACGTGCCGCCACCTCCTTGAGAAGGCACTCTAACTTGTGTTAGAACTTCTAACACAAGTTAGATGGGCTCAGGAGGGTGAGACGTTATGACGGTCGTGGTGTTGGGTGCGGGGCGGGGTATCGGGCACGAGATCGCTCGGCAGCTCGTCGTGGACGGGCGTGAGGTGCGGGCGGGTACCCGGTCGGGGGGTGTGCCGGAGGGGGCGGAGGATGTCCGGGCCGATCTGATGGACCGGGAGTCGGCGGTCAAGGCCGCGCGGGGCGCCTCGGTGATCCACTTGGCGGCCAACGTGCCGTACACCAGTTGGGTGGACATGCTGCCGACGATGTTCGACAACGCCGTCGCCGCTGCCGAGTCCGCCGGGGCGAAGCTCGTGCTCGCCGACAACCTGTATTCCTACGGCCGGGTGCCGGTGCCGTTCGACGAGAAGACTCCCGAACGTCCGACCGGAACAAAGGAGAAACTGCGCAGCGCGTTGGGCAAACGTTTGCTCAGCGCATCGGTGCCCGTGGTCCTGGCCCGGTCCAGCGACTACTACGGACCGGGCGGCTTCGGGTCGCTGCCGGGTGAACTGGTCCTCAAGCCGCTCGCGGCGGGCCGGCAGCCGTTCTGGTTCGGGCCGCTGGACGTCCCGCACACCTTCGCCTACCTCGGCGACACGGCCCGCGCCCAGATCGTCCTCGGCGACGACCCACAGGCCGACGGCCGCGTCTGGCACACCCCGGCCGCCGAGACGCTGACCGTCCGCGAGTTCATCGCCCTGGCCGGGAAGGTCGTCGGCAAGACCGCCAAGACCGGCAAGACCACCAAGGCCTTTGCCCTGCCGCACGCCGCGGTCCAGGTCATGGCGCTGTTCGACAAGCGGGTGCGGGGCATGGGCGAGCTGGCCCACCAGCGCACCAAGCCCTGGGTGGTGGACCACTCCGCCTACGAGACCACCTTCGGCCCGCTGCCGGTGACGCCCCACGAGGAGGCGATCGCGAAGACGGTCGAGTGGTACCGCGGGCGGGACTGAGGTGCACGCCCAGCCGACCGGGGCGCAGGTTAAGCCGACCGGGGCGCAGGGTCAGCCGACCGGGGCGCAGGGTCAGCCGACCGGGGCACGGGGATCAGCCCGACTGGGGTGGGGGATCAGCCGGACTGGGGCGGGATCAGCCGAGGATGGTGGTGATCAGGTCGTCGGCCAGGGCGGGGGTGGCGGCGGCGATGCCGGACCAGCGGCGGGTCAGGTCCGGGTCGAAGGTCAGGGGGCGGCCGTGCAGGTCCAGGAGTGCGCCGCCGGCCGCCGGGACGGTGATCAGGGCCGCGATCAGGTCCATCAGGCGGTGGGTGTCGGAGCCGGGGTCGGCGAAGGCGTCGACCGAACCCTCCGCGACCAGCACCGTCTCCAGGCACGTCGTGCACAGCACGCGGATGCGGTCGGCGGCGTTGGCGACGCGCATCCAGGCGTCCTCGGTGCCGCGCTTGGGGCGCATCAGGCACACCGACGCGCCTTTCAGGACCGTGCGGCCGGAGGTGCGGTAGGGGGTAGGTTCGCCCGCCTTCGCGGACCACGCGCGGCCGGTGTCGAACCAGACGGTCAGCGCCTCGACCGGCTTGTCGTCCAGCACCAAGGCGCCCGCGAAGCACGACAGCGGCACACCCAGCGCGGCGTTCGCCGAGCCGTCGACCGGGTCGATCACGAGGGTGGCGGCGGACCCGTTGTCCACGAAACCCGCCTCCTCGGACAGCAGGTTCACGCCGGCCTCCGCCGCGGCCTCGGCGATCGCCGCCTCCACGATCGCGTCCACGCGCATGGTCGGCGTGCCGTCCGCACCACCGGCCACCTCCTCGCGCAGCTCGGCACGGGTGTATGCCGCGCGGGCCTGCTGGTAGGCGCGGGACGCCGCTCGGGCGGTGGCGGCCAGGGCCGGGTGGGTGTCGGGCGACAACTCGGGCTGCGGGACGGGCCACGGGTTCTTCGTCACGGGGTCCAGCCTTCCACGAACCGCGCGCGAAGAAGCCCCCGTGCGCCGGAGCGCACAGGGGCCTCTCGAAAAGCAGGAGCGCCGCGAGGGCTCAGCCGAAAGCGGGTCCGAGCGAGCCCGCGGGGCTCAGCCGAAAGCAGGCCGAGCCGGCAGCGGGGCTCGACCGAAAGCGAGCCGCGAGGCTGAACCAAAGCGGGCTCAGATCAGGCCGAGGGCCTTCACCGCGTCGCGCTCCTCGACCAGCTCGGCCACGGAGGCGTCGATGCGGGCGCGGGAGAAGTCGTCGATCTCCAGGCCCTGCACGATCTCGTAGCGACCGTCCTTCGACACGACCGGGAACGAGGAGATCAGGCCCTCGGGCACGCCGTACGAACCGTCCGACACGACCGCCGCCGACGTCCAGTCGCCCTCGGGGGTGCCGTTGACCCACGAGTACACGTGGTCGATGGCCGCGTTCGCCGCCGACGCCGCCGAGGACGCGCCGCGCGCCTCGATGATCGCCGCGCCGCGCTTGGCCACGGTCGGGATGAAGGTGTTCTCCAGCCAGTCCTGGTCGTTCACGGCCTGCGCCGCGACCTGGCCGCCGACCTCGGCGTGGAACAGGTCCGGGTACTGGGTGGCCGAGTGGTTGCCCCAGATGGTCAGCTTCTTGATGTCGCTGACCGTGACACCCAGCTTCTTGGCCAGCTGCGACAGGGCGCGGTTGTGGTCCAGGCGGGTCATCGCGGTGAACCGCTCGGCCGGGACGTCCGGCGCGTGCTGCTGGGCGATGAGGGCGTTGGTGTTGGCCGGGTTGCCGACGACCAGGACGCGCACGTCGTCCGCCGCGCCCGCGTTGATGGCCTCGCCCTGCGGCTTGAAGATGCCGCCGTTGGCCTCCAGCAGGTCACCGCGCTCCATGCCCTTGGTGCGCGGGCGGGCGCCGACCAGCAGGGCGATGTTCACGCCGTCGAACGCCGTCTTGGCGTCGTCGGTGATGTCGATGCCGGACAGCAGCGGGAAGGCGCAGTCGTCCAACTCCATCGCGGTGCCCTCGGCGGCCTTGACGGCCTGCGGGATCTCCAGCAGGCGCAGGCGGACCTGGACGTCGGGGCCCAGCAGGTGGCCGGAGGCGATGCGGAACAGCAGTGCGTAGCCGATCTGGCCGGCCGCACCGGTGACGGTGACGTTCACGGGCGTGCGGGTCATGAGCCTTCCCGAATGACGATCTGACGGCTTCAGTCCCCGGGCACGACCACTAGGCAGGCAGCACCTGTCAGCGGCGGTCTCTACTCCGGGACCGGCGCATCGGGCGGTTTGCCCGACGCGGTGAGGTTACCAACCGGCGAACGATGACAAGGTGTGACAGTGGACATCATCCTCGGGGACGACTTCAGCGACGCCGATCTCGTGGGGCGGGAGTGGGAGGGGCGGTCCTTCGAGCGGTGCGACTTCACCGATGCCGACCTGCGGCGGCTGGTGACGTCGGGGTGCACGTTCACCCAGTGCACGTTCGAGCGCACCGACCTCGGCGAGTCGCGGCACTCCGCCACCGCGTTCCGGTCGTGCCGCTTCGTGGGCGCGACGCTGGCGTCGGCGTCGTTCACGTCGTGCACGTGGCTGGGGTCGTCCTTCGTGGACTGCGTGCTGCGGCCGGTCGAGCTGGTGGAGACCGATCTCACGCTGGCGAGCCTCGCGCGGGCACGGCTGCGGAAGGTGTCGCTGCGCGGGCTGCGGCTGCGCGAGGCCAACCTGGAGGACGCCGACCTGCGCGACGCGGACCTGCGGGAGGCCGACCTGACCGGCGCCCGGCTGCGCGGGTGCGCGTTCGACGGCGCGGACCTGCGCGGGGCGCGGCTGGACGCGAACGGGCTGGTGGCCGCGTCCCTGCGGGGTGCCGTGGTCGACGTCGAGCAGGCGATCGCCTTCACCGCCGCCCACGGCCTCCGCGTTCAGTGAGCCGGGGCCTCCTGGTTCGCGACCTCGACCAGGACGCCGTCGGCGATCAGGTCCTCGACGGCCTTGGGCAGCAGGTAGGCGGTGCCGCCGCCGGGCTGCTCGAACCACGGCACGGCGACGCCGGTCAGCACCTCGACCGGGCGGCGCAGGCGGTAGACGCGGTACGGGCGGTTGATCCACGACGGGACCAGTGAGCGCTCCTCGAACGGGGTGCCGGCGACGTAGACGAGGTTGCCGGAGCCGTCGCCGAAGCGGTCGACCTCCATGCCGGCGGGCAGCTCGACCATCTTCTTGTGGCGGAAGAGGGTGAGCGGGGGTTCGCCGTTGAGCGGGGTGATCGGCCACTGGCGGGCGGCGGGCTTCGGGGACTCCTGCGGCTGCGGCGGCGCCGGGCGGCGCGGGGGTTCCTCGCCGCGGAACCCGTTGGTCATGGGCGGGCGGTCGTCGCGGAAGGGCTCGCCGTTGAGGGGCGGGCGGTGCTCCTCGCGGAAGGGCGGCTCCACGGGCGCGCGGTGGGGCTCCTCGCGGAAGTTCTCGACCGGCGCGCGGTGCGGCTCTTCCCGGAAGGGCTCGACCGGCGGGCGGTGCGGCTCCTCGCGGAAGTTCTCGACCGGGGCGCGGTGGGGTTCCTCGCGGAAGGGTTCGCCGTTCATCGGCGGGCGCGGGGGCTGGGGGCGTGGCGGGGGCAGGGGGCGCGGGGTGCGGCGGCCGGTCAGAACGAGCTTGCCGACCAGGTAGGCGGCGGCGTCCTCGACGCGGTCGAAGCGGACCGGGTTGGTCGGGCCGTGGTCGAACCAGGAGACCTCCCAGTCGCGGCCCTCGGTGCGCAGCAGCCACGTGCGGTCGACGGGCTCGCCGAAGCGGTACGCGGCGGGTGGCACGTCCAACTCGTCCAGCGCGCGGCGCACCCCGGACAGCTGCTGCTCCTCCTCCGGCGTGACCTGGCGCGGCTCCACCGGCGCGGGTTGCGCGGGCGGCTCCGGGTCCTCGAAGCGCGGCTGCTCCTCGGTGAACCGCTCGTCCTCGGCGAACCGGTCGGGCTCGCCGAACTTGGCCGGCTGCTCGAACTGCGCCTGCTGCTCGAACTGGGCGGGCTGGTCGAACGCGGGCGGCTGGTCGAACTGCGCCTGCTGGTCGAAGCGGGGCTCTTCGTGGAACTGGTCGAACTCGGTCGTCTGCTCGGCGGCCTCGACGGGCTCCGGCTCGGGTTCCGGTTCGGGATCGGCGGACGCCTTGGCGGTGAATTCCGGCTCGGTGGCGAAGTGCGCGGTGTCGGCGAACTCCGGCGGGTCCGAGTACTGGGTGTCCTCGGCGTACTCGGGCTCGTCGCCGTACTTCTGCTCGTCGACGTACTTGGGTTCGTCGGTGAACTGGGGCTCGTCGGCGAACTCCGGCTCCTCCGCCACCTGCTCCTCGGCGGCGGGCTCGTCGGTGACGACCTCCACCTCCGCGGTCTCCTCGGCGGGCTCGGGCTCGGGACCCTCCTCGGCGAACGGGTTCCACGCCTGGGTGGTCTCGACGTCCTCGGCGTCCCGGTCGTACTTGGCGGGCGCGAAGAGGTCCATGCCGTCCACATAGGACTCGCGGCGGTACCGGTCGTCGATGACCGGGCCGTCCTCCTCGAACCGGACCCGGTAGGGCGGGCCGCTGTCGCTGAACTCGACGCGGTCGGCGCGCAGCTCGGTGAGGTTCGCGGTCTCCTCGACGTCCGCGCGCGGCGGCTCGGGCTCGGCGGGCAGCTCGGGCAGCGGGGCGGCGACGGTCTCGGCGACCTCCACCGGCTCGTCGTGCGGCGGCTCGGCGAACGCCTCGAAGGGCTCGGGGGCCTCGGCGACCGGCAACGCGGTGTCGCGGGGCGCGGCGGGTGCGCCCAGGTTCGCGGCGGCGGCGACGCGGGCGTCCTCGGGCACCTCGGGCAGCACGTAGTCGTTCGCCTTGGCCCGCTCGACCAGCTCGGGCTCGGGCGGCACGCCGTACGCGCGCAGGTAGTAGCCGACGGCGGCGGGCCAGATCCAGTGGCCGTCGGTCTGGAACGCGACCGGCACGACGGCCGGGGCGTCGGGGTTGAGGACGTCGGCGTCGAAGCCGCGCCCGATCACCGCGACCGGCGCGCGGTCGAGGTAGCTCAGCAGCAGCTCACGCTCGCCCTCGGGCACCGGCGGGCGGTTGACGGCGGGGCGGCCACCGGGTCCGGCGCCGTCGAACACGCGGGCGGTCCGGAACCCGCGCGGCGGCACCGGGCCGGTCAGGACGGGAGCGGGCAGACCCGCGCCGGGTGTCGACGGGCCGGGGTGGTGCGCCTCGCGCTCGGGGGCCTCGCCGGCCGGGGCCTCGTAGGGCTGCGGCTCGTGGGCGGGCGGGGCGAAGGGGGGTTCGGGGTGCGCGGCCTCGTGCGGGGGCGGCGGGAAGAGCTGCGTCTCCTGGGCGGCGGCGTCGTGCGGGCCACCGAAGCCGTGGGGCTCGTGCGCGGCCGGCTCATGCGGGCCGGCGAAGCCGTGCGGCTCGTGCGCGGCCTGCTCGTGCGGGCCGCCAAAGGCATGGGGCTCGTGCGCGGCCTGCTCGTGCGGGCCGGCGAAGGCGTGCGGCTCGTGGGCCGCGGGCTCGTGCGGGGTGCCGAAGGAGTCGTGCGCGGCGGGCTCGTGCGGGCCGAAGCCGTGGGGCTCGTGCGCGGCGGGCTCGTGGGGGGCGAAACCGTGCGGCTCGTGGGCGGCGGCCTGCTGGCCGCCGGGCGGCGTGGGCGGGCCGGGCTGGGCCGGGAGGACCGGGCCGGGCGGGGTCGGGGGTGCGGACTGCTGGGCCGCGGTCAGGCGGCGGCGCAGCCAGTCCGGCACGTTCTCCTCGGTGCGCGGGAAGAAGCGGACCTCGTCCACGTACGCCTGGGGCGGCGGGGGCGTCTGCCACGCGGGCTCGGCGCGGTCGAAGTCGAGGTTGTAGCTCGACGGGTGGTCGAGCTGGTAGCGGGCGTTGGACCAGCTCCCCCGGCCCTCCCGGTACATGCCCGCGCGCAGCCGCGCGAACAGGCCGGCCACCTCCTGCGGCGGCTGCCAGGCACGCAGCGCGCCGTCCGCCGCCCGCACCTCGGCGGCCAGCTCGAAGTACCGGCCGGTGGCCCGGTACTCGGCAGTGACGTGGCGCCAGTCCTCCGGAGCGGCCCGCATCAGCGTGAGGCCGATCTGCTTGACCAGCGCGTCCTGCTCGGTCGGGTTCAACGGCTTCGGCTCGGACACGCCCACCATCTTCCCCCGCGACTCACCGTGCGCGCACGGGACCCCGTTGCGCCGAACGGACGAACCACGGGGCGCGACCGAAACTAGACCCCCGGTGGCTGCGCGGTGGCCTCGGCGATCTCCACCAACCGGCCGTCGGCCAGCAGGTCGCGGACGGACGCGACGAGGAAGTACCCGGTGCCCCCGCCGGCCTGCCCGAACCACGGCACCGCGACGCCCTTCACCGCCGGCACCGGCTGCTGGACGCGATACACGTGGTAGCGGCGGTTCAGCCAATCCGGTGGCAGCGAGCGCTGGCCGAACACCGTGCCGGCCACGTACACGAGGTTGCCGTTCTCCGCGCCGAACCGGTCCAGCTCGGTCCCGGCGGGCAGCACGACCGCCTCCCGGTCGCGGAACAACGACAGCGGCGGCTCGTCGGGCAGCGGCTGGATGTCGGCCACCGGCTGCACCACCTGCGCCCGGCCGCCCGCGCGCTCGGCGTCCCGGTCGTCGCGCCACAGCAGCTCGGCCAGCAGCACCTTCGCCGCGTCCACGGCGTGCTCGTAGACCCTCGGCCGACCGTGCGGCCCCCGGCTGGAGTCCCAGAACTGGACCTGCCAGCCGGACGGCCCCGGCGCGGGCTCCAGGACCAGCGCGTCCGGGCGCGGCTCGACCAGCCCGTACTCGTGCTCGGCGACCCCGAAGTGGTCGAGACGGGCCTTGAGCTGCTCCAACGCGCGCCGGTCGGCGTCGGTGACCACGCGCGGCGCGTACGCGGGCAGCGGCGCGCTCTCGGCCTGGCCGGAGGCGACGGCGGTCGCGGCGGCCCGGGCGTCCGGGGACACCGGCGGCACGGCGTAGCCGTTGTCCCGGATGTGCTGCACGAGCTGCGGCACCGGCGGCACGTGGTGGTGGCGCAGGTAGTAACCGACCCCGCCGGGCCACACCCACGTGCCGTCGGTGTGGAAGGACAGCGGCACGCCGGGCGCGGCGTCGGGCTTGAAGACGTCCTTGCCGTAGGAGCGGGCGGCCAGGACGACTGGCGCGCCCTCCAGGTAGGCCAGGACGTCGTCCAGCTCCTGCGGGTGGGGGCGGGGACGGTCGGCGAAGGTCGGCACGCCCTGCGCGTCGAGGCCGTCGAACAGCGGCGCGGCCACCAGCGGCGCGGCCGGCGAGGCGGCCGGCGACTGGGCGGGGATCTGCGCGGTCGGCGGCTCGGAGGACTCGGCAGCCGCGGTCTCGGCGGCGGTCCCGGCTGCGGCGCTCTCAGCGGCCTCGGTCCCGGCAGTCCCGGCGGCGGTCCCAGCGGGCTCGGCGGCGGTGGTCCCCGCGGTGGGTTCGGCGGCTGCGGGTTCGGTGGCGGGCTCGGGGAGGCCCGCCTTGGCGGCGAGCCAGCCCGGGACTTCGTCCCGGGGGTGCAGCTCCAGCTCCTGCGCGTAGTGCTCCGGGTTGGGCGGGGACGTCCAGTCCGGCTCGGCGTCCCGGTTGAACTCCGCCGAGTACGTGTCCGGGTGCACCAGGTGGAACTTCACCGACAGCCACGTGCCGCCGCCCGGCCGCGCCATGCCCTCGCGCAGCTGCACGAAGAACGGCAGCGCCTCGTCGGGCAGCCGCCACCGGAACGACGACCCGTAGATGGTCAGGCCGGTCGCCTCGGCCTCCAGGTACCGCCCGACCATGCGGAAGTCGACGAACAGCTGCTCCCAGTCGCCGCGCAGCCGTTGCACCAGCAGCGTCGTCACGGAGCCGAGGATCGCGTTCTGCTCCTCGAGGTCCAACTGCGGCGCGGTCATGCGTTCTGCTCCTCGGTCGCGGCTTCGGCGAGCTTGGCCCGCAGCCAGTCCGGCACGAACGCCTCGTCCCGGGGGAACGCCGCCACGTCGCGGGCGAAGTCCGCGGCGGGCACCGGCGGGTCGAACTGCGGGTCGTGGTCCAAGTTGTAGGTGATGTCGATGCGCAGCGGCGCGTTGACCACGCACCGGCACGAGAACCACGCGCCCCGGCCCGGCTGGTAGAGCGCCTGGCGCAGCTGCGCGAACGCCTCCGGCAGGCCCTCGGGCGGCAGCACGTCGGGCGTCGAGCCGTCCGGCATGTACACCGTCAGCGCGAGGTCCTGCACGGCGACCGTCATCCGCACCAGGAGGTCCACGCGGCGGAACCCCTCGGGCGCGACGTCCAGCAGCAGACCGCCGATGACCTGGAGCAGCTCGTCGTGCCGCTCAGAAGCCGACTGGCCAGAGGGCTGCGTTGTGCTCATTGGGGTAGCTCCTGACGTAGATCCCGGTCGTGCCGTCCGGGCGGGTCACGTGCCAGCGGGTCTGGTACGTGTGCGGGTGCCGGGTCAGCGGGTCGCGCAGCGCGAAGGTGTCGATGATCTCGACCGTACCGCCGGCCCTCATGAACTTCGACCGGTCCCGCTCCATCCGGTGCCACGTCTCGTCGGTGGCGAACGCGGGCCGGCCGTTGCCCTGGTTCTGGTCGCGCTGCTGGCTGGACTGGTTGGCCGCCTCGCCGGGGAAGCCCAGCTCGTTGCCCTGGTGGTGACCGCCGTCGGACAGCTTCTTCCCGCGGCCGTCGACCTCGCCGTGCGTGCCCACCTCGCTCTGCGCGGACCCGTCCCGACGGATCGCGCCACCGGAGGACAGATCGGGCCGCCGACCGGTGGTGGCGACGGTCTCGCCGTCGCTGTTGGTGCGGCCCCGCCACATGTCGTTGTCGGTGGTCAGGACCGCGTTGGGCAGCGGCAGGTTCAGGTCCGGGCTGAACGGGCGGAACGTGTGCATGTGGCCGACCGAGCCGTCGTGGCCGGTCTGGAACGTGCCGTAGCCCTGGTCCTGGTGGTCGTCGAGCACGAACCGGGTGCCCGGCGGCAGGTCCGCGCGGGCGGCGAACGGGTCGCTGTTGCCGAACGGCCGGGTGACGGCAGCGTGCTGCTCGGGCGTCCAGGACGACGTGTCGCCGGTGACCCTCACGGAGTAGACGTACTCACCGTCCACTTTGTTCCGTTCGAGGGTGAGCCTGACCTCGTTGTCCGGCCTGGGCCACGTGGTCGTGGGCTGTTCGGCGCGGCCGAGGCCGTAGAAGCCGTCCGAGGTGATCTCGGCGTGCGCCGGGGCCTGGGCGATCTCGGCGTTGACCCGGCTGCGCTGCCCGGAGTGGGTCTCCTCGAACACCACGTGCCCGGTGTCGTCGGTGAGGAACCGGCCGCGCCGCTGGCCGTGCTCGTCGGTGACGACGTACTCGGTGTTGGGGTCGTGCAGCTGGCCGGGGCGGCTGAACGGCTGGTTCTGCTTGAGGTCGTCCACCGCTTTTTGGTGCGTGGTGGGCGGTTCGACGCGGTCGACGGCGTTCTGCGGGCGGCCGTTGGCGTCGGTGGTGAACTCCTGGTGCACCGGGCCGCGGTCGATGTTGTAGTTCGCGCCCGCGATCGGGTGCATGACCTCGGGGTTGCGGCCGTTGTCCAGGAAGTCCGGCGCGGCGATCCACTGTGGACGGCCGGTCCCGTCTGTCTGGACCGTGCCGCGGTGGTTGCCCTCGGTGTCGTAGACGTCCATCCGGGTGTCCGGCGGGAGGTCCGTGCGCGCGGTGAACGCCTCGCCGGGCCGGGGCGCCATCGGGTGGTTCTGGTCGATGGTCACGCGGCCGTTGGCGGCGGGCGGCGGCGGGTCGATCAGGACCGTGCGCTGGACCTGGACCTCCTGACCGCCGATCTTGATGGTGTCGGTCGTGGTCTGGCGGGTGCCGTCCTGGTTGGAGACGAACACGTCGTGCCGGTTCCCGGTCTCCACGCGGTAGTGGGCGTTCGGCGCGGGGTGCAGCAGCTCGGGGTTGTCGCTGTTGCGCGCGATGGCGTCGACGAAGACGTTGCCGTCCGCGTCGACGTGGACGACCGTGCGGACCTGGCCGTCCGGGTTGCGCACCTCGATCGTGGTGTCGCGGGGCAGGTCGGTGTTGCGGAACAGTGACTCGCTGCCCTGGTAGGTCTCCCGGTGGGTGGTCGGCGGCTGCTGCCACGGGGTCTGGACCTGGGGCTCGATGTCCAGCCTGCCGCGGTGTTCCCCGGTGGCCAGGTCGCCCTTGGGCTCGTGGCCGGGCGGCATGCCGTTCTCGCCGACCGGGGTGCTCGTGCCGTCCGGCTCGAACCGGTGCCAGCCGCCGTCCGGGGGGATCCTCGGTCCGCCGGACTCGTTCGGTGAGCTGGAGTAGAGGTTGCCGTGCTCGTCGGACCAGGCCAGGCGGTCCGGCGCGACGACCGGCTGACCGGTCTCGCGGGCGACGTGCGCGGCGAGGCTGTTCTCGCCGCCCGCCGCCGCGTCGCAGCCGACGAACACCAGCGGCCGGTTCGCCAGGTCCGGGTGGTTGTTGATCAGCTCGACCAGCTCGGCGCGGGTGTAGTGCCGGTCGCCGATCCGGACGCCGTCGCCGTCGGTGTGGATGTCCAGGACCGCGTGGCTGTCGGTGGGCGGGATGCGGCCGGACAGGTCGTTCAGGTGGGGCTCGGTGTGCAGGGCGACGCCGGCGTCGGTGACCTGGCTGTTCCGGATCGCCTGGTCGACGGTCTGGGAGACCTGGCCGAGCGGGATCGGGCCCTGGTGGGCGACCGGGCCGATGTCGGGGGCGGCGGCGTGGGGCGTGTAGTCGTCGAACGCGCCGTTCCGGGCCTGGTCGACGGTGACCGGGTCGGGCGTGCGGACGTTGCCGTTCTCGTCGAACGTGCCGAAGTCGGGCGGCAGCACCTTGCCGTCGGCGGGCGGGACGTCCACCTCGCGCATCAGGCCCAGGTCGATCAGGCGCTGGACGCTCATCTGGCCGGTGTTGGGGTCGACCAGGTCGGGGTGCGCGACGGGTTGGAGCTGGCGGGCGCCGCCGGGTTGGTCGAAGGCCGGCGCGACGGGGGCGAGCTCGACGGTGAGCGGGGCGTCCAGGACGTAGACGTGGTAGCCCTTGCCGAGGCTGTCCGGGAGGATCGCGCGCTCGCCGAAGCCGTACGGGTTGCCGTCGGTGCCCAGCGGGGAGAGGAAGTCGCCCTGCGGGCTGCCGAACCGGTCGAGGACCGTGCCGGCCGGGAGCTCCACCACGACCCGGGGGCCGTCCGCGCCCTGGTTCGCGGGCCAGTTGATCGAGCCGTCGGCGTTGGAGTGGGCCTGGATGAACGGCTCGTAGCTGCCGTACGGGCCGTAGGGCTGGTAGCCGGGTTCGACGATGGCCGCGGCGCGTTGGTCGTAGGTGCCGACTTCGCGGTCCGTGGGGCCGGTGCTGTCGTGGAAGGAGTGGTAGGGGCCGTCTTGGGAGAAGCCGGGGACGACGCCGGCCGGGTTGCCCCAGACGCCCTTGTGGGGGAACGGGTCCGCGGGGGTGGCCGGGGTGTCGGACTGCGTGTCTTCGGGCCACTCGTGGCCGGCGGCCGGGGTGTGCTCGTCGCCGGGCTCGCCGACCGTGTCCGCCGGGGTGTCGGCAGGTGTCTCCGCCGGGGTTTCCGTCAGGGCTTCCGTCGGGGTGGGTTCCGGGGTCGGCTCGGGAGTCGGTTCCGGAGTGGGGTCGGCGGAGGAGTCCGGCGTGGGGTCGGCGGCGGGCGGCGGGTTTTCGGTGCCGCGGGCGGCAGGCGTGTCCGTGCCGCGGGCGGCAGGCGTCTCTGTGCCGCGGGCCGCCGGTGAGTCTGTGCCGCGCGCCGCCGGGATGTCCGTGCCGCGGGCTGCTGGTGAGTCTGTGCCGCGCGCCGCCGGGATGTCCGTGCCACGGGTCGCCGGGGAGTCCGTGCCGCGGGCGGCCGGGGCGGGGGCTTCGGAGCGCGGGGTCGGTGTCGGGGTGGGCGCGGAGTGGGGGGCGGTTGGGCCGAAAGTGCCTGGTTGGGGGCCGAACGTGCCCGGTGCGGGAGTCGGCGGAGGGGTGTGCGGCGGCGGGGTGGCCGGGCCGCGTTGTTCGGGCATGACCGGGGAGTTCTGGTGCGGGATGTGCGGGGCGTCCGCGTAGGGCTGCGCCGGGATCCCGGTGACCGAACTCGCGCCCGTGTCGTCGTGGGGACCGAAGTTCTGCTGGTTGTTGCCCGGGTTGGGGTCGCTGAAGAGCCCGCCACCCACCGGCGCGGACGGCCCGCGTCCACCGCCGCCGCCACCGCCTGGCGCACCGCCTCCCGGCGCACCCATCGGCGGAGCCGCGAACCCACCCGCCATCGGCATGGAACCCGCCCCGCTCGACGGACCGCCGGCAGCCGGACCAGTCCCGACAGGGCCGGAGGGTGCCGGAGCAGGACCGAAACCAGCGGGACCGGTCGGAGCCTTACCGCCCGCGACGGGCGCGGTCCCCGGAGTCGGACCACCGGTCGCGGCCGGTCCGCCGGGCACTGCTGCGCCACCAGTCGGAGTCGCGCCGCCAGGTGCGGTCGGGGTGCCGGGCACCGCTGCGCCACCGGTCGGAGTCGGGCCGCCGGTCGCCGCCGGACCACCAGGCACTACCGCGCCACCGATGGAAGTCGGGCCGCCGGGTGCGGTCGGACTACCGGGCACCGCTGCGCCGCCGGTCGGAGTCGGGCCGCCGGTCGGAGTTGGGCCGCCGGGTGCGGTCGGGCCGCCGGGAGTGTTTGAACCGCCGGGAGCGCCCGGGATGCCAGGGCCGGCCGGGCTGCCGGGAGTGGCCGGGACGCCGAGGCCGGTCGGGCTGGCGTGAGTCGCCGGGATGCCGGGAGCGGTGGGGCTGGTGTGGGGAGTCGGGCCGCTGTGCGGGGTGGGGCTGCTGCCGAACGGGCTGGTCGAGGTCGGCATGTGGGGCAGGCCGGGAGTGGGGCCGCCGAACGTCGGGCGCGGGGCTCCGCCCTGGGGCGAACCGCCACCAGGGGTCGCGCCGCTGCCGGGGGTCGGCCCGCCGCCAGGCGTTGGGCTGCCGCCGGGGGTGGGGCCGCCGAACGTGGGTGCGGGGCCGGGAGTCGGTGCGCCCGACCTCGTCCCGCCCGGAGTAGCCCCGCCCGGGGTAGTCCCGCCGGGTGTGGCACCGCCCGCGGTGGCTCCGCCGGGAGGCGTGCCCACAGGTGCGGAAGGGGTGTGGTGCGTGCCCAGGCCGGCGGGTGGGGCGCTGCTCAGGCCCGTTGGCGTGCGGCCCGCCGGAGAGGTGCTGCCGGGAGTCGGCGTTGCAGGCGAGGCCGATGGTGTAGGTGTGCTCGGTGCTCCCAAGCGTCCGCTGATGGACGACGTCCCGCCCGTCACCGGCGAAGTCGGCACGGTCGCCCGCCCACCGGAAACCGCCGGAGGCGGCGAGTTGTCGCCGCCACCAACACTGGGCGGTGGCGCGACAGGAGCAGGCGCGGGTGCAGGAGGGGCGGAGACCGCAGATGTGGTCGTGCCATCGCGGCCGACCGGGTTGAGGCCGTCGCGGCGCACGCCGGGGCCGGGGGCGGTGGGCGTGCCGGCGGGAGGCGCCACGGTGGGCGGTGGGCCGATGTCCGGCGGGCGGGAGACCGAGCCCGGGTCGCCGGGGTTCACGCGGGGTGGCTCGACGGTGATGCCGTCCTTCGCGCCTCCGATACCCCCGGACACCGCGCCGGACGTCGCACCCAGAAGCACGTCCCGCGCGCTGATGTCCTGGCCCATCACAGCAGCGGTACCGACCGTGGACACCGCGCCCTCGACCGCACCGCGCGTAGCGCCCGCAGCCACCTGACCGGCCAGGCCACCACCCTCGAACTTCAACCCACCGGACAACCCGCCGACCACACCGGACACAGCGCCGGACACCGCGGCCTCGCCGGTCTTGCCCCAGTCCCACTGGGTGCGGTCGCCGCGGGCCATCTGGATGCCCTGGATGACGACGTCGATCCCGACCGAGATCGCCACCTCGCGCAGGATGGCCATCACCAGCTGCCGGAACGTGAACTGCACGATCAACCGGGTCGCCTGCTGCGCGATCGGGATACCGGCGGTGGACGCGCCGAACGTCCCGAACGCCGCCGCGATCAGCGCCGCGATCTCGATGGCCAGCGCGATCAGGGACGCGATGATCGACAGCTTGGTGTACTCGACCTCCAGCGCCGAGTTGTCGCAGCTCTCCGCGAGCTGCTCGCACACCTTCTGCAACTTCGGCAGGTACGAGTCGTCGCCGCCGGCGAACTTGGTCCAGTACTCCTCGAACCGCTGCGCCGCCTCGCCGACCTGGCTCGCCGTCACCGTCGACGCGGCGCCGTTGGCCTCGTCGATCACCGACTTCACGCCCTGCGCGGCGGTCCGGTAGGCGTCGGCCATGCGCCGCAGCGCCGTCTCGTCGCCCTCCGGCCAGCTCTGCCCGACCACGATCGGGAAGAGCCAGGTGACCTCGCTCGGGATCTCGATACCCACCGCTCGCGCCCCTCAGCAGAAAAAACGTCAGTAGGTCCGGGAGATCCCGGTCGCGTTGCCCTGGTCGGACCCCTCGTAGGCGTCGGCCGACTGGTCGACGCCGGTCCGGATGTCCTGCAACGCCTTGGCGAGGTTCTTGAAGGCGTCCAGGGTCGCCGTGGAGTTCGGCACGTACTGCTGTGCGAACGCCTGCCCGGACTCGTCGCCACCCCAGCACTGGCCCTCCGCCTGGAGAGCGCCGTTCAACGCCTGGAAGACGCCGTCCAACGAGTCACCGGCCGCGCTGAACTGCGCGCCACCGCGCCGCATTCCGGCCACATCTACCTGGAAGCCGCCGTTCACCAGCCACTCCTGTCCATGATGCTGTCGCCGTCCTCGTCATCGGGTCGAGCGGGAGCCCGGCGCGGCGGCGTCGCGGTCGGCACGGCCGGCGGCTGCGGGATCAGGTCGGCCAGCGACGGCACACCCGGCAGCAACTCGGACAGGTCGACGCTCGCGCCCTGCTGGGCCGGGGCCAGGACCTCGGTGACCTCGGTGCGGGCCTTGGCGATGGCCTGGAGCACGGTCTCCGTGGTGAGCCGGGCCAGCTTGTCCGGCGTGGTGCGTTCGAACGCGTTGGGCGAGAACTCCAGCGACGTCAACGCGCCCGTGGAGTCCACCGAGGCGCGCACGCTGCCGTCCTTGGACACCGCCGTGGCGCTGACCGCTTGGGCCCGCGCGGCGGTCTCGTGCAGTTCCGCCGTCTTGGTGCGCAGCTCCGCGAGGAGGCTGTCGACGCGCTCGCGCATGGCGGCGTTGCGCGCCTCCAACTCGGCTCGGCGTCCGGTGGGATCGGTCACAGCTGTCCCCTCGCTCGTGCCCTCCAGAAGGTGCAGACGCTAGCCGAGGGCTCCGGGTTCCCGTCGATATTCGGGCCGGTTTTGTCGGGGGTCGGGTGCAGAGTGGGGGCCGTGCTCCGGCCCTACCGCGAACTCGCCTCCGTCCCTGGACTGCCCGCCCTGCTCATGTGGTCGCTGTTGGGGCGCATCCACATGCCGGGCACACCGCTGGCCTCGTCGTTCCTGATCGCCGGGTGGACCGGGTCCTACACGGCGGCGGGCCTGGTCGGCGGGGCGTTCGCGGTCGGGCTGGGGGCGGCGAGCCCGTTGCGCGGCCGGGCCGCCGACCGGAGTCCGGCGAGCCGGTTGCTGCTGGTCACAGCCCTGGGTTACGGCGCGGCGATCACCGCGGCGGGGGTCGTCCCGCTGGTGCTGCCGCCGTCGTGGTGGCCGTTGTCGGTGCTGGTGGCGGCGGTCGCGGGGATCATGATGCCGCCGGTCACGCCGATCAGCCGCGCCACCTACCCCCGCATGGCCACGGGCTCGGCGGGCACGGCCGTGTTCACCGTCGAGGCCTCCATGCAGGAGGTGATCTACGTGATCGGGCCGGCGCTGACCGCGATGGTGGTGGCGTTCGTCAACCCGCAGGTCGCGCTGTGGATGTGCGGGGCGCTGGCCGTGCTGGGCGCGTTCGGGTTCCGGGCGGCGCTGCGGCGGGCCGGGATGGACGAGCCGGTGCCCGGCGGGGAGAAGCACACCGGGCGGACGCTGCTGGCGGACCGGTCGATGGTGTTCGCGCTGTCCACGGGGTTCTGCATCGTCGCGGCGCTGCTGACCATCGACCTGGTGATCATCGCGTGGGCGCGGGACCTGGGGCGGCCGGGCCTGGCGGGCGTGCTGACGGCGGTGTGGGGCGTCGGGTCGGTGCTGGGCGGGCTGATCGCGGGCGGTCTGCACGGCGAGCCGCGCTTCACCCGGCGGATGGTGCTGCTGGCACTGGGCGTGGTGGCGCTGGTGCCGGTGCTGCCGCCGGTCGTGGAGCCGTCGTCGGTGTGGTTGATCGGGCTGGTGCTGGGCGTCGGCGGGATGGCCATCGCGCCCGCGATCGCCGCCAACAACACCCGGATCAGCGACATCGCGCCGGACGGGCGCAAGGCCGAGGCGTTCGGGTGGCTGGGCGCGTTCACCACGGCCGGGCAGGCGGCGTTCCTGCCGATCGCGGGGTGGCTGCTGGACCTCGTCGGACCGGCCGCGGCGGCGGGGTCGAGCGCGGTGGCGGCACTCCTGGGCGTGGTGCTGGCCAGCCGGGTGCGGGTGCCGGCGGGCGCGGGGGCGGTGCGTGCCGTTGGCTGAGGCGGTGACGTCGCGGGAGGCGGTGCGGGTTCGGGTCGGCGGGGCGCTCGTGGCGTTCGTCGGCGGCGTGTTCCTGGCGGCGCAGGGACGGCTGAACGGCGAACTGGGGCACGTGTTCCGGGACGGGTTCCTGGCCGCGCTGGTGTCGTTCGGCGGCGGGTTGCTGCTGATGCTGCTGATCGTCCTGCCGGCACGGGCCGGTCGGGCGGGGCTGGGGCGGTTGCGGAACGCCTTGCGGGACGGGCGGATCCGGTGGTGGCAGTGCGTCGGCGGCGCGTGCGGGGCGTTCTTCGTGTCCACGCAAGGGCTGACGGTCGCCGCGCTGGGCGTCGCCGCGTTCACCGTCGCGGCGGTGGCGTCGCAGGTGGTGAGCAGCCTGGTGGTGGACAAGGCGGGGCTCGGGCCGACGCGGCAGCCGCTGACCGTGCCGCGCGTGGTGGGTGCGGTGCTGGCCGTGCCCGCGGTGGCCGTGGCGGTGGCGGACGACTTCGCCTCGCCGTCCGCGCTGTGGTTGGCGGTGCTGCCGGCGCTCGCGGGCATCGGGCTGGGCTGGCAGCAGGCGGTGAACGGGCTGGTCCGAGAGGCGGCGGGCAGCACCCGCGTGACGACGCTGGTCAACTTCTCCACCGGGACCGCCGTGCTGCTCGCGGTGTGCGCGGTGGACGTCGCCGTGCGCGGGTTCCCCGCCGCCGCGCCGAGCGGGCCGTGGTTCTACGCGGGTGGCGCGCTCGGGATCTGCACGATCGGGTCGGCGGTGCTCGCGGTCCGCTGGATCGGGGTGCTGCTGGTCGGGTTGGCGCAGGTCGCGGGCCAGTTGGTGGGCGCGGTGGGCGTCGACGTGATCGTCCCGGCGGGCGAGTCGCGGCTGTCCGTCACGACCGTCGTGGGCACGGTGTTGACGCTGCTGGCGGTGGCGGTCGCCGCGCTGCCGAGCCGCCGGTGATGCGAAGATGGGGCGCGTGACGGCGACGATCCTCAACGGCAGGGCCACCCGGGACGCGATCTTCGACGACCTGCGGGCGCGGGTCGCGGCGCTGGTCGAGCGGGGGGTGACGCCGGGCCTGGCCACCGTCCTGGTCGGCGACGACCCCGGCTCCCACTCGTACGTGAAGGGCAAGCACGCCGCGTGCGCGAAGGTCGGCATCACGTCGATCCGCCGCGACCTGCCCGCCGACACCACGCAGGAGCAGCTGGAAGCCGTCATCGACGAGCTGAACGCCGACCCCGCGTGCACCGCTTACATCGTGCAGTTGCCGCTGCCCAAGCACTTGGACGCGAACCGGATCTTGGAACGCATCGACCCGGCGAAGGACGGCGACGGCCTGCACCCGGTCAACCTGGGCAAGCTGGTGCTCGGCGACGAGGCGCCGCTGCCCGCCACCCCGCGCGGTGTGGTCGAACTGCTGCGCCGCTACGACGTGCCGATCGCTGGCGCGAACGTGACCGTCGTCGGGCGCGGGGTGACGGTCGGGCGGCCCATCGGGCTGCTGCTGACCCGGCGCAGCGAGAACGCCACCGTGACCCTGTGCCACACCGGGACCAAGGACCTCGCCGCCGAGGTGCGGCGGGCGGACATCGTGGTCGCGGGCGCGGGCAGCCCCGGTCTGATCACCGCCGACATGGTGAAGCCGGGTGCGGCGGTGGTGGACGTCGGCATCACCCGGACCGAGGCCGGGCTGGTCGGGGACGTGCACCCGGACGTGGCTTCGGTGGCCGGGTTCCTCGCCCCGATCCCCGGTGGCGCCGGGCCGATGACCATCGCGATGCTGCTGACCAACACGGTCGAGGCGGCTGAGCGCGGCTTGGCGGCTGCTGGTGCGGGCTCGGGTGCTGGCTCGGCTGCGGGCTCGGGCTCGGCTGCTGGTGCGGGTGTGGGGTCGGGCTCGGTGGAGGGCTGAGGGCGGTGGAGCTGATGCCGGAGCAGCGCTGGCGGTCGGCGGCGGGCCAACACCTGCCGTTCGCGCTGGTGGTCGGGGTGGTCGTGCTGGGCATCCTGCGGATCGTGCAGTACCACTGGCGGCAGGGCGCGGTGCTGATCGGAGTCGCGCTGCTGCTGGCGGCGCTGCTGCGGGTGCTCGTGACCGACGAGCAGGCCGGCCTGATCGCGATCCGCAGCCGGAGCGTGGACGCCCTGCTGTACTCGGCGTTCGGGTTCTCGGTCATCGTGGTGGCGATGACCATCATCGGCGGTCCGCTCAGCCGCTGATCGCGTCGAGCAACGCGGTCAGCTTGGCCCGCCTGGCGGGCCGGCCGGCGGACACCCACTCCACCCGGCCGCGCAGGTGTGCCCGGAAATCCGGGTGGTTGTGCCGGTTCTGCGACTCCAGGCCGTGCTGGGCGCAGTTGTGCAGGACGGCCCGCAGATCGTCGTACTCGGCGCGGGAGGCGGCCGGGGTGTCGTTGACGACCAGACCCGCGAGCCGTTGCCGCTGGTGCTCGGCGGCGATGCGGGTCTTGCGCGGGTTGAGCCGGAAACCTTCGCCCTCCACGGCTTTCCGCACGCCGGGCAGCAGGCGGTGCAGGGGCAGGTCGTCGCCGCCGGAGAACGCGAGGTCGTCGGCGTACCGGGTGTAGGTGGCGCCGAGGGTGCGGGCCAGGCCCGTGAGGCGACGGTCGAGGTTGCGCGCGATCACGTTCGCGGTGGCCGGTGAGCTGGGCGCGCCCTGCGGGAGGTGCGGTGCGGCGAAGCGACGGCGCTGCTGCCAGTCGGCGGCGTGGAGCGCTTCCGGTGGGGTGCGGGTGGTGAGCAGGCCCGTCAGCGCGGCGGCCACGGCGGGCGGGTAGCCCTGGGCGGTGAGCCGGCCCCGCAGGCGCGCGCCCGTGACGGAGGTGAAGAAGCCTTCGAGGTCCAGACGGACGACCAGCGGTTTTCCGGCGTGGGGCGCGGCGAAGGTCGTGATGGACCGGCCCTTGCGGAAGCCGTGCGCCGCGTCGTGGACGTCGAGCCGGTCGAGCAGGTGGCGGACCAGGCGGCGCTGGAGTTCGGCCAGGCGGGGTTTCGGTGATTCGATCAGCCGGCGGCCGTGCGACCGGCTCGGGACCCACCAGGTTCGGTAGTGGCGCAGGGGTTGCTCGGCGTGGCGGTTCCAGGCGCGGGCGTCGGCGAACCAGGCCAGCTCGCCGATGTCGAGGTCGAGGGCACGGGCCAGGTCGGCGGTGGTTTCCCAGCGCGGAACTTCGCCCCGCCAACGGGGTCGTCGGTGTTCCTCGGGTGGCTCCACCTTGAGGTCGCCGACCAGGCGGACGAGGGAAGGCGCGCCGCCGGGTGGGGCGGTCGGGCTGAGGTTGAGCAGTCGGACGGCCAGGTCTTCCGCGGGGATCGGCCCGAGGACGTCGGCAAGGCGCTCGACCAGGCCACCGCGATCCCACGGCCCGTCGAGGACGGCTTCGGCTTGGGCTTCCGTCAGCATGCGCGGCCCACGGGGTGCGACGGCGTGGCGCGACGCTTTCTCCGCCACGTCGGGCAGCCAAGCACGCGGAGCGTGCCGTCCTGCCTTGGGCGCAGTGGGTTCTTCGAGTCGTGCTCCCAGGGGTTGCCCCTGAGGGGCGGTGTTCCAACCGCCTGCTCGCTGCCACGCCGCCGCACGGTGGCCAGGATAGGCACTTGACAACCACTACAGTCAAAGTACTACAGTCGCAGTTGTCAAAAACCGAGTCACCCTCACGGGAGCGGAAAACGCATGCGAAACCTGACCTACCTGGTCGCGATGTCCCTCGACGGCTTCATCGCCGCGCCGGACGGCACCTACGCCGACTTCCTGTTCGAGGGCGACCACATGGCGGCGCTGTTCGAGGAGTACCCGGACGCCCTGCCGACCGCGGCCCGCCAGGCCCTGGGCCTGGACGACGTGCCGAACCGGACGTTCGACACGGTGCTGATGGGCCGTGCCACGTACGAGGTGCCCGGCGGCCTGCCGAGCCCTTACGCGCACCTGCGGCAGTACGTCGTGTCGAGCACCCTGACCGGGACGCCGTCGGACGTGACGGTCATTTCGGACGACGTCGTGACGGCGGTGCGGGAGTTGAAGGCGGAGTCCGGTTTGGACATCTGGCTGTGCGGCGGCGGCAAGCTGGCGGCGACGCTCGCGTCGGAGATCGACAAGCTGGTGCTCAAGGTGCACCCCATCGTGCTGGGCCGGGGCGTGCCGCTGTTCGACGGGGAGTTCCCTGTCCACAGGTTCGCCAAGATCGAGACCCGGACCTTCGCGACGGGCGTAGCCTTCACGACGTACACGCGCTCTTGATCACACTTTCCGGTGAACAACCGCCGGAAATGTACGAAAACACCGTTACCGCCCCTCGGTGAACACATGGAACCCCGCGAGAACCACCCCACCACCCCGCTCCCACCCGCACCCCCGACTCCAGCACCCGCCGCGATCCCACATGGGGCCGGCAGCCCGGCCCGGGTCCGGGAGGCCATCGCGGTCGGTGCGGAGGCGGGGAGCTGCCGCGACTGGGGCCTGACCGGGCCGGCGCGGGTCTGGTCGGGAATGCGGCGGGCACGGTGGGAGAGGTGGGTCCGGCCATAACGGCTGGACCGGCCGCAGCAGCGGGTCCGGCTTGCGGCAGCGGGACCAGCGGGCGGCCGAGGCCCCCGGGACCGGCCCGGGGCGTCAGCGGAAGTCTCGGGAGCGAGAGGGGATCTTCAGGGGGAGGTGGGTCAGGCGGGTGGCTCGGATGCTGATCACGCCCTCCGCCTTCTCCAGCACGCCGCGCACGAGGAGGGCCGGGCTGGTCCTCGCGACCTTGCGGTAGCGGGTCCACAGGCCCGTGGTGCAGACGACGTTGACCATGCCGGTCTCGTCCTCGATGTTCAGGAACGTCACGCCGCCTGCCGTCGCCGGTCGTTGGCGGTGGGTCACGGCGCCGCCGATGAGGACCGTGGTGCGGTCCGGCACCGTGGACAGGGCCGACACCCGGAGGACGCCCAGGGTGTCGAGGTGGTCGCGGACGAACTCCGTCGGGAAGCTGGTCGGGGACAGGCTCATCGCCCACACGTCGGCCGTCGCCAGCTCGACCTCGTCCATGCCGGGGAGGGTGGGCGCGTCGGTGCCGACCGTGGTGTGGGGCAGGCGGTCCGGGCGGATGCCGGCGACCGCGCCCGCGGCCCACAGGGCCTGCCGGCGGTCCAGGCCGAAGCTGGTGAACACGCCCGCGGTGGCCAGGGATTCGGCTTGGGTGGTGGTCAGGCGGACGCGGGTGCCCAGGTCGGCCATGTCGCGGTACGGGCCGGAAGCGCGTTGGGCGACGATGGTGTCCGCCAGGCCCTGGCCGATGTTGCGGATGCCGGCCAGGCCGATGCGGACGGCCGGTTTGCCGTTCGCGTGCTCGACGGTGGCGTGCGGGAGGCTCGCGTTGATGTCCGGGCCGAGCACCTCGACGCCGTGCCGGCGGGCGTCCGCGACCAGGGACTGGGGTGAGTAGAACCCCATCGGCTGCGCGCGCAGCAGGGCCGCGCAGAACGCCGCCGGGTGGTAGAGCTTGAACCACGCGCTCACGAACACCAGGTGGGCGAAGCTCAGCGCGTGGCTCTCGGGGAAGCCGAAGTTCGCGAACGCCAGGAGCTTCGCGTAGACCTGCTCGATCAGCTCCTCGTCCAGGCCGTTGGCCAAGGCGCCCTGGTGGAAGCGCTCCCGCAGGCGTTCCATGCGGTGCGTCGAGCGCTTCGCGCCCATCGCCCGGCGCAGCTCGTCGGCCTCGGCGGGCGTGAAGTCGGCCACGTCCACGGCGATCTGCATCAGCTGCTCCTGGAACAGCGGCACGCCAAGGGTTTTCTGCAACGCGCCGGCCAGCAGCGGGTGGTCGTGGGTCCACTTCTCCTGGCCGTTGCGCCGCCGGATGTACGGGTGCACCGAACCGCCCTGGATCGGACCCGGGCGGATCAGGGCCACCTCCACCACCAGGTCGTAGAACACGCGCGGCTTCAGGCGCGGCAGGGTCGCCATCTGCGCCCGGCTCTCCACCTGGAAAACCCCGACGGAATCGGCCTTCTGCAACATCTCGTACACGCGCTCGTCGGTCAGGTCGATCCTGCCCATGTCGACGTCCACGCCCTCGTGCTCGCGCACCAGGTCGATCGCGTAGTGCAGCGCCGACAGCATCCCCAGGCCCAGCAGGTCGAACTTGACCAGCCCGATGGACGCGCAATCGTCCTTGTCCCACTGGAGCACGGTCCGGTCCGCCATGCGCCCGTTCTCCACCGGGCACACCTCGCTCACCGGCCGGTCGCAGATGACCATGCCGCCGGAGTGGATGCCCAGGTGTCGCGGGAAGTTCTCCAGCTGCGCGGCCAGCTCCAGCACCGGCCCTGGAATCCCGGAATCCTCCACAGTGGACCGAAGCGGTCCCCAGCGGTCGATCTGCTTGCTCCACGCGTCCTGCTGGCCGACCGAGTGGCCCAACGCCCTGGCGACGTCCCGGATCGCCGACCGCGCGCGGTAGCTGATGACGTTCGCCACCTGCGCCGCGTGCCGCCGCCCGTACTTGCCGTAGACGTACTGGATGGCCTCCTCGCGGCGGTCCGACTCGATGTCCAGGTCGATGTCCGGCGGCCCGTCGCGGGCGGGCGCGAGGAAGCGCTCGAAGAGCAGGTCGAACCGGACCGCGTCGACGTTGGTGATGCCCAGCGCGAAGCACACCGCCGAGTTCGCCGCCGACCCGCGCCCCTGGCACAGGATGTCGTTGCGGCGGCAGAAGTCCACGATGTCGTGCACCACCAGGAAGTACCCCGGGAACCCGAGCTCCTCGATGATCCGCAGCTCGTGCTCGACCTGCCGGTACGCCTTGGGGTTCTCCTCCGGCGAGCCGTAACGCCGCCGCGCGCCCGCGTACGTGAGCTTGCGCAGGTAGCTGTTCTCGTCCTCGCCGGGCGGGACGTCGAACGGCGGCAGCTCGGGCGCGATGAGCTTGAGGTCGAACGAGCACTGCAACCCCAGCACGGCCGCGCGGTGCACCGCGCCGGGGAACCGCGCGAACCGGCGCGCCATCTCCTCCCCCGACCGCAGGCACGCCGTGCGCCCCGGCGGCAACCACCCGGTCATCTCGTCCAGGCTGCGCCGCGCCCGCACGGCCGCCATCGCCGCCGCCAACCTCCCCCGCGACGGCACCGCGTAGTGCACGGCGTTCGTCGCGACGGTCGGCAACCCCAGCTCGGCCGCCATGCCCCACAGCAGGTCGTTGCGCGGACCGTCCTCCGGGTAGCCGTGGTCGGTCAGCTCGACGTACACGCGGTCCGCGCCGTACAGGTCGACCAGCCGCCGCAGCGCCGCGAACGCCGCCTCCGGACCACCCGCCGCCAACGCCCGCCGCACCGAGCCCTTGCGGCACCCGGTCAGCACGACGCACTCGTCCCGCGTGTCCGCGACGACCTGGTCCAGCGAGTACACCGGACGGCCCTTCTCGCTGCCCTCCGCCAGCTGGCCGGTGGTGATGGTGCGGCACAGCGCGTGGTAGCCGTTCTTGTTGGTGGCCAGCAGCAGCAGGTGCTCGCCCTCCGGGTCGGGGAACCCGTTCTGCGGCGCGGACAGGCCCAGGCTCAGCTCGGTGCCGAACACCGTGCGCACGCCCAGCTCCTTGGCGGCCTCGGCGAACCGGACCACGCCGTACATGCCGTCGTGGTCGGTGATCGCGATGCCGTCCAGGCCGAGCTGCTGCGCGGCCTCGACCAGCTCCTCGGGGTGGCTCGCGCCGTCGAGGAAGCTGAAGTTGGAGTGGCAGTGCAGTTCGACGTACGGGACGCGGGTGCGGGTCGCGCCCAGCTCGTCGACCTTGACCGCGAAGTCCGGCGGCGCCTCGTAGCGGTCGCGGTGCCGGGTCCAGGCCGGGCTGTCACCGCCGTCGGGCAGCGGTGGCTTGCCGGACAGCGCGCGTTCCAGCTCCGACCAGCGGACCGGCGGGTTGTTCCAGCCCATGCTCAGAACAGCTCGTCGGGCGCCCGGCGGGGCAACGGGACCAACGGCGGCGCCCACCCGAAACGGGTGGAGTACGCGGGCTCGGAGCCACCACCGCGACCGAACGCCGGCGCGGAGCCGGTGTCGAAGCCGCGCCCGGGCTCGAACACCGGCGCGGGGCCGGGGCTGCTGCCCGCGCCGGCCCCGAAAGCCGCACTCAGGCCGGTGCCCGGTTCGTAGCCGTCCAGCCAGTCGCCCCGGCCACCGCCCTCGGCCTCGAAGAAATCGGCAGACATCAGTCGTACACCCCTTCCACCGCCCACTTCCCGCCCGCGCGGATCAGCAGGCAGGCCAGCTCTTCCCCGTCCGGCGCGGACCCCAGGACCTGGAGGCGGGCGGCCCGCACGGCGGTGTCCTCGTCCCACCACCGCTCGTCCACCGGCCACGGACCCGACCACGCCACGACCCGCCACGACCGTCCACCGCGGACCAGCCGGTCCGGTCGGCCGACCAGCTCCGCGTACCCGGTGACCACGACGTCGCCGCCCGCCGCGTCCACCAGCACCACCGGTTCGGGGTCCGCGAACACCGTCGCCGGCGACGGCGCGGGCAGGCGGCCCGGCCACGGCGGGTCCGGGTCGGTCACGGGCGCCCGCTCGTCGCCCCACGGCACCAGGCGCACCCGCTCGACCGGTCCCCGACCGCCCTGGAGCACCGGGGTGAGCACGGCGTCCGGCCCGAGCAGGCCTTGGACGTGCACCATCGCGCGGGCGGCGCGCTCGGCGGCCTCCCCTTGGTCCTGGCCCGCGCCCGGCCACAGGCCGAGCTGGAGCGCGGCGGCGTCGACGACCTCCTCCGGGTCGAGCTGGAGCAGGTGCAGGCCGGAGGTCAGGCGTGCGCGGGTCAGCCAGCCGTCGAGCTGCCAGCGCACCCGGTCCGCGATGCCCTGCGGCGTCAGGGGATCGGCGCAGCGCCACACCCGGCGCAGCTGCTCGCCGTGCTCGGTGGTGGCCTGGATGCCCAGCCGCGTGCACGCCAGACCGCGGTCGGCCAGCACCCGGTGCAGGCGTTCGGCCAGGGCCTTCGCGGCGAACGCGGCGGCGTCGACCCGGTCCACGGGCGGGTCGAGGGCCTGCGTGACGGACAGCTCCGGCGGCGGCCGGCGCCGCGCCCGCGGGCGTTCCTCCAGGCCGCCGGCGAGGCGGTGGGCCAGCACGGCGTCCCGACCGAACCGGCTGGCGACGTCCCGCTCCGGGACCGCGGCGAACGCGCCGAGCGTGCGCAGTCCCAAGCGCCGCAACAGGTCCACCAGGTCGGCGCGGTCCGGGCGGTGCTCGGCGGGCGGGTCCAGCTCGTGGACGCCCAGCGGGGCGAGGAACTCGCGCGCGCCACCGGACGGGACGACCGCACCGCGCTGCGCGGCCAGCGTCGCGGCGAACAGGCCGTCGGCGAACCCCACCTGCGCCTCGACGCCCGCGTGCACGGCGACGTGGTCCACGATCCGCTCCGCCGCCCGTTCGGGTGAACCCCAGTAACCGACCGGGCCGCGCGCGGGGACGGCCACGAGACCGGGCCGGACCACCTCGATGCCCGGCGCCAACTCCTCGACGGCGGCGGCGACCGGTTCGAACAGGCGGGCGTCCCGGACGTCGTCGTGGTCGAAGACCACCAGTTCGGGGCACAGGCTCTGCGCGGTGCGCTTGCGCTGACCACGCCGGACGCCCTCGGCCCGCGCCACGGCGGAGCAGGCGACAACCGCGTTGTCGCGCACGACGGCGGCCGGCACGTGCGGCGGCAGGGCGGCTTCGGCGCAGGCGGCGACGACCGGCCAGTCCGGGCACCAGACGGCGAGCGTGTAGCGGCTCATCGGGGCACACCCCCGAACCGGGTCCAGCCCCCGACCCGCCACGGCGCGACCCCTGGCGATCCGGTGGACAACCAGCCGAGCAGACGGCACAGCACGGCGCTCACCCCGCTTCCGCCGGAACCGCTTGCAACACGCGCTCCGCCCGGAGCGACTCGCCCGCGCCACCCCGGGGCGACTCACCCGCACCGACCCGAGGCGGCTCACCCGCGCCCGCCCAGGCCTGTTCGGCCGCGCCGGCCCAGCCTTGTTCGCCCGCGCCGGTCCAGGCCTGTTCGGCCGCACCAGTCCAGGCTTGCTCGCCCGCGCCGGCCCGAGCCTGCTCGGGTGTGCGCCAGGACTGTTCCCGCGCGGGGAGGCCGTGCAGGGTTGGCCCCTCCCGCGCGGGAACGCCTGGCAGGGACAGCACCGCGGTCCGTTCCCGCGCGGCGGACCCCCGGCCGCTCGCGTGGACGGTCACGGTGCGACCGGTGAGCAGGCCGTGGCCCTCGCCCAGGCCCGTCCACCGGCTGGAGGCGACGCGCAGCTCCACGTCGGCGCCGGGCCAGCCGATCCCGAACGGCAGCAGGACGGCCTTGCGGTGCCGTGCCCGCGCGGAGAGCTTGCGCGCGGTCGCGGGCGTCACCGGAGCGGCCACCGACACGAGGTCGAAGCCGTCCAGCAACGCCGCCACGGTGCGCTCGACCTCGCCCCGGTCCCGACCGGGACGGGGCACGAACGCGAGGCGGTGGACGGCCACCCCCAACTCGGCCGCCGCGAGCGCCCCACACCGCGGCAGCCCGACCACCGCCGCCCAGCACCCTTCCGCCGTCGCCTCGGCCACCAGCGTGAGCAGCAACGATGTCGACCCGCGCACCGACACCGTGCTGCCCCGCCGCAGGCCGCCCCACGGGAGGATCCCCGCCAGTTCCCCGCGAACCGGCAGAGCCCGAGCCGATGCCGTGGCCGACTCGCCGGCCGCGCCTACCCCGAGCGCGACCAACGTCGCCGTTGCCGACCTGGACGACACCAACCCTCCTCCCACGAATCCGCGCGCACCCCTGTGCGCGGATCGCCGTGGGAAGCCGGCGACCTGTCCGTCGAACACCTGTTCGAACGACGGCACGATCTTATCCCCTCCGGACCACCCGGTGTCAATGGCCACGACCGGGTGACTGGCAGACTGCGGCCCGACGCTTCCGCGACGCACGGGGGGAACCGTGAACGCTCCTCAGAACTGGCCCCAGCAGCCACAACAGCCCCATCAAGCCCAACCCGGCCACGGTCCCGGCCCCGGCGCGCAGGCCCCCGGCTACGGCCCGCCGCAAGGCGCACCCGGCTACGGCGCACCCCAGGGCGCACCCGGCTACGGCCAACCCGGCCCCGGCTACGGCGCACCGGGTGGTTACGGCCCCCAGCCGCCGAAGAAGAAGCGGACCGGCCTGGTAGTCGGCATCCTGGTCGCCGTCGTCCTCCTGGTCGTCGGTGGCGTCTTCGGCTCGATGTACCTGGAGTACACAGAGGACGTCGGCGGCGGCCCCGGCGAGGAGCCCACCGAGGTGTGCGCGATCAGCGACGCCCTGAAGCAGCAGGCGAAGACCAGCAGCTTCCGGCTGGTAGTCAAGCCGGACGACGGCAAGTCCGGCCTCAAGCACAGCCACTGCATGTGGGAGCAGGCCAAGGGCAAGGACGGCACGAACCCCCGGAAGCTGAGCATCCACGTCTACGACTACCGGGTCCACCTCAAGGACCCGAAGAAGAACCTGGAGTCGGCGGAGAGCGAGTACGCGAGCCTCGCCCAGTTCCCCCTGGAGGGCGACCAGGCCAAGCCCACCGACGGCCTCGGCGACCAGGCGACCTACATCAAGCCCGGCATCGGCACCGACAAGACCCACATCGGACTGGTCATGCGCAAGGGCGAGATCGTCTACCTGATCGACTACTTCGGCCGCGACAAGGGCTTCTTCAGCGACTCGGAGTTCCCGGCCGACCAGGCCGAGGCCGTCGTCCGCAAGACCGCCGAGGAAATGCTCGCCAAGTAACGCGAAAGCCGCGCGGCCCCAGCAGGACCGCGCGGCTTTCCCGTCGATGACTCAGTGCGCGAAGTGGCGCGTCCCCGTCAGGTAGACGGTCGCACCAGCAGCTTCCGCCGCCGCGATGACCTCCGCGTCCCGCACGGACCCACCCGGCTGCACGACCGCGCGAACGCCGGCCTCCAGCAGGACCTCCAGCCCGTCCGGGAACGGGAAGAACGCGTCGGAGGCCGCCACGGACCCGCGTGACCGGTCACCGGCCCGCGCCACCGCCAAGCGCGCCGCATCGACGCGGTTGACCTGGCCCATGCCCGCGCCCACGGTGGCGCCGCCGGAGGCCAGGAGGATGGCGTTGGACTTCACCGCGCGGCAGGCGCGCCAGGCGAAGGCCAGGTCCGCCAGGCCCGAAGCGTCCAAGGGCTCGCCGCAGGCCAGGGTCCACTTGGCCGGGTCGTCGCCCTCGGCCTCGATGGTGTCCACGGTCTGGAGCAGCAGGCCGCCGGACACCGGTCGCAGTTCCGCGCCGCCGCGCGTCGGCTCCGAGGCGACCAGGATGCGCACGTTCTTCTTGCGCGCCAACACGTCCACCGCACCGTCGGCGTACGACGGTGCGACGATCACCTCGGTGAAGATCTCCGCGACCTGCTCGGCCAGCTCGACGGTCACCTCGCGGTTGACCGCGATGACGCCGCCGAACGCCGACAGCGGGTCGCACGCGTGGGCCTTGCGGTGGGCGTCGGCGATGGCGCCGGGACCGTCTACAGAGGACACCGCGATGCCGCACGGGTTGGCGTGCTTGATGATCGCCACGCACGGCAGGGTGTGGTCCCATGCCGCGCGCCACGCCGCGTCGGCGTCGACGAAGTTGTTGTAGGACATCTCCTTGCCGTGCAGCTGCTGCGCGGTCGCGAGGCCCGTGCGGCCGTCGCCCTGCGTGTACAGGGCCGCCTTCTGGTGCGGGTTCTCGCCGTAGCGCAGCACCTGCTTGCGGTTCCAGGTGGCGCCGACCCAGCCGGGGAAGCCGGAGCCCTCGTCGTCGGGGCTGAGGACGTTGCCCATCCACGACGCCACGGCCACGTCGTAGGACGCGGTGTGCCGGAACGCCGCCGCCGCCAGGCCCTGCCGGTCGGCCAGGGTGAAGCCGCCCTCGGCGACCTGCGCGAGCACCCACTCGTACCGGGCCGGGTCCACGACGACGGCCACGCTCGCGTGGTTCTTCGCCGCCGCGCGCACCATCGCCGGGCCGCCGATGTCGATCTGCTCGACGCACTCCTCGGGCGACGCGCCGGACGCCACGGTCTGCGTGAACGGGTACAGGTTCACCACCAGCAGGTCGAACGGCGCGATGTCCAGCTCGCGCAGCTTCTCGACGTGCTCGGGCTTGCGGGTGTCGGCGAGCAGACCGGCGTGCACGCGCGGGTGCAGCGTCTTCACCCGGCCGTCGAGCACCTCGGGGAACCCGGTCACGCGCTCCACCGGGGTGACCGGCACGCCCGCGTCGGCCAGGGTCTTGGCCGTGCCGCCGGTGGAGACGATCTCGACTCCGGCCGCGTGCAGGCCGGTGGCCAGTTCCAGCAGCCCCGACTTGTCGGACACCCCGATCAGGGCCCGACGAACCGGTCGCCTCTCGGCAGGAGTGGTCACGGGATGCTCACCTTTCGTCCGTTCACGGTGCAGCCCTCGCGGGCCAGGCGGGCGACGACGTCGACGAGCAGCCGCCGCTCCACCACCTTGATGCGCTCGTGCAGGCTGTCGACGTCGTCACCGGCGCCGACGACGACGGCTTCCTGGGCCAGGATCGGCCCGGTGTCCACGCCGCCGTCCACGAGGTGCACGGTGGCGCCGGTGACCTTGACGCCGTAGTCCAGGGCGTCGCGGACGCCGTGCGCGCCAGGGAAGGCGGGCAGCAGCGCGGGGTGGGTGTTGACCATCCGGCCGCCGAAGCGGGCCAGGAAGGCCGGGCCGAGGATCTTCATGAACCCGGCGGAGACCACCAGGTCGGGCTCGTGCGCGGCGACGGCGTCGGCCAGGGCGGTGTCCCACTCGTCGCGCGACGCGTGGTCCTTGAGGCGCACGGTGAACGTGGGCACGTCGGCGCGTTCGGCGCGGGTCAGCCCTTCGATGCCGGTCCGGTCGGCGCCGACCGCCACCACCTCGACGGGGTAGCCCGGGTCGGCCGCGGCGTCCAGCAGCGCCTGCATCAGGGTGCCGGAGCCGGAGACGAGGACGACGACCCGCGCGGGGTTGGGAAGCCGGAGTGTGGTCTCGGCGCTCAGCGTGCTCTCCTTGCTGGGGACTGTCACAGCAGCTCAGGAGCAGCCTAAGCGGTGGCTAGTCGCGCTTGCCGGCCAGGTCCTCCGGCTCGTCCTCTTCCTCGTCCGCCGGGTCTTCCGGGTCTTCGGGCTCGCTGTCGTCTTCCTCGGCGACGGGCTCCGGTTCTTCTTCGTAGTCCTCTTCTTCTTCGGCTTCTTCTTCGAGTTCTTCGAGGTCTTCCTCGTACTCCTCGTCGTCCTCTTCGTCGTCGAAGTCCTCGTCCTCGTAGTCCTCGTCCTCGAGGTAGTCCTCGTCCTCGACGACTTCCTCCTCGGGCTCCTCCTCCTCGACCACCCGCGGCGGTCGGGGACCGGCGAACCACGCCACCACCGCGCCGGGCACCGCGATCCACCCGATCGTGAGCACGGCCAGCAGTCCGGCCGGGATGGTGACCGGGGTGAACGCGCCGCCGCCCAGGCTGCCGCCGGACACCGCCGCCAGCACGAGCGTCCCGACGCCCGCGGTCACCGCCGCGACCAGCACGGCCCGCACCCGCGCCCTGGGCGTCCCGGCCGCCGTGCGCAGCGCGTACCCGACCAGCACACCGATCGCGCCGGGCAGGACGAGCACCAGCGGCAGCAGCGGCGACTGCTGCTCCGGCATGGCCGCCAGCAGCGGCACGGCCGGCACCGGACCACCGGTGAACGTGATCGGCCCGACCGTGGCCGCGCCGATGGAGAACCCGGCGCCGGTCACGTAGGACAGGGCGCCGACCACGGCGTTGGGCAGGTACCCCAGACACAGCAGCCAGATGCCGAGGCCGGTGCCGAGCGTGCCGCCCGTCTGGTCGAACAGCGAACTGGTCAGCGGCCACGACACCACCAGCCCGAACGCGAACAGCAGCGCCCCGCACGCGGTCAACGCGAACAACGCCATCGCGCCCGCGCGCAGCCCGTGCCGGGCCACCGGGTCGATCCGCTCGAACACCACCTCGACCAGCCCGCACCGCTGCGCCACGCCGGCGACAGCCGCGACCCCGGACACGGCCGCGCACCCGAAGAACGCCACGGCCGGCGTCGCCCGCACCACGCCCTCGTCGCCCATCAGGAACGAGATCATCCCGCCGGTCACGGCGTGCGCGGACGCGATGCTGATGACCACTCCGCGCGCCTGCAACGGCTCGAACAGCCCCAGCCGGTCCGCCGCGCCGGCCGCCGCGCGCGAGACCAGCAGCATCAGCAGGACGGTCGGCAGCAGCGGCAGGACGCCGAGCTGTCCGCCGTCGAACCGCAGCGGCACGTGGTGGGCGACCAGCCAGCCCGGGGCGGACGCGGCCAGCACCCCGGTGGTGGAGAACTTGGCGTGCGCGGCCGTCGAGGACACCAGCGCCAGCAAGGCGGCGACAGCGGCATAGCTGACCACCACGGACCCGGCGGCGGTCATGGCCAACACCCGCGCCCGCTCACCCCGGGAGAACTCGGGCGGGCGCACGGACTCGGTCACGGCAGCGTGCGAAGGCGGCGTTTGCACCGGCATGTCCCCAGGCTCTCAGTCCGATTGATCCGTTCAGGTGAGGCTCGCCGAGCACGGCAAGAGGGGTGGCACCGCGTGTGCGGTGCCACCCCTCTCGGACGGAAGATCAGGCCTGCGGCTGCTGCCCGAAACCACCGGGCGGCGTGCCCTGCTGCTGGCCCGGCTGGTTGAACTGGCCCGGCTGCGGCATGTAGGAGGTGGGCTGCGGCGCGCCCGGCTGCTGCTGCTGGGGCTGCACCGGCGACCCGAACTGGCCCGACGGCGGGCTGAACTGACCCGGCTGCTGCTGCGGCGGGGCCTGGTGGCCCGGCTGCGGGAAGCCACCGGACTGCGGGTTCCAGCCGCCCGGCTGGCCGTAGGGGTTGGCGGGCTTGGGCTCCAGCTTCAGGACGCCCGCGTCCAGCAGCAGGCTCCCCACGACGGCCGCGGTCTGGAGGAGGGCGACCAGCAGGAGCACGATCTGCATGCCCTTGGTGTCGGCCTCGCTCTTGATCATGCCCTGGAGGAACAGCAGGGTCGGCACGGCGGTGAGCACCGCGGCGGCGGGCAGCAGGCGCGGCATCTTCGGCAGCACCGACAGCCCGGACAGCACGCCCGCCGCGAGCAGCAGGTCGATGCTGGACGTGGACACGTCGTCGGCGAACGCGAGCAGGTAGGCGATGAGCCCCAGGCCCGCACCGACCAGCGGGAGGATGAAGTTCAGGTTCACGCCCACCGGTTGCTGCGCCGGACCCGGCTGCTGCTGAGGTGCGCCGTACGGCACGGACATGGTGAGGTCTCCTCCTCCACCGACGGACTAAAAGGCAACGACAGAACGCTAGCCGATGCACACTCTCCGACGACGACCGGACCTCTTCGGTTCCCCCGAACGCGTGGATTGACCCACGCCACAACGCCGTGAAGGCCACCTCCCAGGGGAGATGGCCTTCACGGACGGGTGAGCGATCAGCCGATCGACTGCATGATCTCCCGCATGAGGGCAGCGGTCTCGGACGGCGTCTTGCCGACCTTCACGCCCGCGGCCTCCAAGGCCTCCTTCTTCGCCTGCGCGGTGCCGGCGGAGCCGGACACGATCGCGCCCGCGTGGCCCATCGTCTTGCCCTCGGGGGCGGTGAAGCCCGCCACGTAGCCGACGACCGGCTTGGTGACGTTCTCCTGGATGTAGGCCGCGGCCCGCTCCTCGGCGTCGCCGCCGATCTCGCCGATCATCACGATCGCCGCGGTCTCCGGGTCGGCCTCGAAGGCCGCCAGCGCGTCGATGTGGGTGGTGCCGATGATCGGGTCGCCGCCGATGCCGATGGCGGTGGAGAAGCCGAAGTCCCGCAGCTCGTACATCATCTGGTAGGTCAGCGTGCCCGACTTGGACACCAGACCGATCTTGCCCGCGCCGGAGATGTTGGCCGGGATGATGCCCGCGTTGGACTGCCCGGGGCTGATCAGACCCGGGCAGTTCGGGCCGATGATCCGGGTCTTGTTGCCGGTGGCGACGGCGTGCGCCCAGAACGCGGCGGTGTCGTGCACCGGGATGCCCTCGGTGATCACGACGGCCAGCTCGATGCCCGCGTCGATCGCCTCGATCACGGCGGCCTTGGCGAAGGCCGGCGGCACGAAGATCACGGTGACGTCCGCGCCGGTGGCCTCCATCGCCTCGGCGACGGTGCCGAACACCGGCAGCACGGTGCCGTCGAAGTCGACCTTCTCGCCCGCCTTGCGCGGGTTCACGCCGCCGACGATGTTGGTGCCGGACGCCAGCATCCGCTTGGTGTGCTTGGTGCCCTCGGCGCCGGTCATGCCCTGGACGATGACCTTGCTGTCCTTGGTGATGAAGATAGCCATCGTCAGACCCCCGCAGCCGCGAGTTCGGCGGCCTTGTCGGCCGCGTTGTCCATAGTGTCGACAACGGTCACCAGCGGGTGGTTGGCCTCCGCGAGAATCCGGCGGCCCTCCTCCACGTTGTTGCCGTCGAGGCGGACGACCAGCGGCTTCTGCGCCTCGTCGCCCAGGATCTCCAGGGCCTTGACGATGCCGTTGGCCACCGCGTCGCAGGCGGTGATGCCGCCGAAGACGTTCACGAAGACGCTGCGCACGTCCGGGTCGTGCAGGATGATGTCGAGCCCGTTGGCCATCACCTCGGCGGACGCGCCGCCGCCGATGTCCAGGAAGTTCGCGGGCTTCACGCCCTTGTGCTTCTCACCCGCGTAGGCCACGACGTCCAGCGTGGACATGACCAGACCGGCGCCGTTGCCGATGATGCCGACCTGACCGTCGAGCTTGACGTAGTTCAGGCCCTTCTCCTTGGCCTTGGCCTCCAGCGGGTCCTCGGCCTGCTTGTCGACCAGGGCCTCGTGCTGGGGGTGGCGGAAGGAGGCGTTCTCGTCCAGCGTGACCTTGCCGTCGAGGGCGACGATCTTGCCCTCGGGGTCGCGGACCAGCGGGTTGACCTCGACCAGCGTCGCGTCCTCGGAGACGAAGGTCTCCCACAGCTTCACGATCACGTCGGCGACCTGGTCGGCCACCTCGGCGGGGAACTTCGCGGCGGCGACGATCTCGTCGGCCTTCGCGCGGTCCACGCCCTTGATCGCGTCCACCGGCACCTTGGCCAGGGCCTCGGGCTTGGTGGCGGCCACCTCTTCGATGTCCATGCCGCCCTCGACGGACGCCATCGCGAGGAAGGTGCGGTTGGCCCGGTCGAGCAGGAACGAGAAGTAGTACTCCTCGGCGATGTCGGACGCGGGGGTCACCAGCACGCGGTGAACGATGTGCCCCTTGATGTCCAGGCCCAGGATCGCCTCGGCCTTGACCTCGGTCTCGTCCGGGGTCTCGGCGAGCTTCACGCCGCCGGCCTTGCCCCGCCCACCCGTCTTGACCTGGGCCTTGACGACGACGGTCTGGCCGAAGCGCTCGGCGATCGCCTTGGCCTCGGCGGGGGTGCTCGCCACGTCGCCCGGCAGCACCGGGACATCGTGGGCGGCGAAGAGGTCCTTCGCCTGGTACTCGTACAGGTCCACTCGGGTCTCCTGCGACGTCGGTGTCGGACACCGCGTCCGTGGTGCGGTCCTCGTGGTCCGGCGCTCCAGGCTGGGGCCTGGTGCCCACACGTACCAGGCATCACCTGGAACGCCGGCATAGCCGTGGGGGGACCGGCTCGACGCGGCTGGCAGGAACACTATCGACCTGCGCGGACCACCTCGCACCCCACACCCGTGAGGTCCGTCTCAAGTGTGGTGAGGTCGATCACTGTGTTGGATGGCGCGACTCCGTCGCGCGGCTCGGCCGCCCGAAAGTCGGCTCGTCGCGCCGCGTTTCCCGCCGATCGGAAAAGCTGATCGGCGGGAAAGGCGACGCGACAAGCCGACGGCGGCCTCGCGGTTAACGGGCCGTCCGGACCGCCGCCGCGATCACCAGCGCCACCGTGGCCGCCAGCGCCAACCACAGGCCCGGACCGGGTGAGGTGTCGGCCGCGCGGGACGCCGTCAGCGGGTACTCCAGGGCGCGGGTCGCCGTCACGCAGGCCGTGCCCAGCAGCAGAGCGGCACCCTTGACCGGCCTGGAGGCCAGGGCCAAGGCGATCGCGGCCAGCACGGCGGCCAAGGCGATGAGCAGGCCCCACGAGCCGACGCGCAGGCCCAGAGCGGTGATCGGGGTCAGGTCGGGGGCGCGCACCACCGGCATCGCGAACGCGCCCACCGCGACCAAGCCGGCGATCAGCGCGACGGCGATCAGCGGCAGCGACGGCGCCGGCGGCTCCACCTCTTCTTCATCGCGTTCCGCGGACCCGGCGATGGCGGCCGTGATCACGGCGGCGATCGCCAGGACCACGCCCACGGTCGTGAACCAGACACCCGGACCGGGCAGCACGGTGGCCACCTGGGTCGCCGCGAAGGCCGCGTCCAGCGCCAGGCCCGCCGCGAGCGGGATGGCGGCGGTCGCCGCGATGAACGCCGGACGTGCCTTGGGGAGCAGCGCCAGCAGGGTCGGCACGGCGGCCGGCCACAGCAGGCGGGCCGCGTAGTCGGTCGGCGCGGGCAGGCCCTCGGGCACGCTCAAGTGCGGCGTCAAGGCGCCGACCACCAGGAACAGCCCGGCGCCGACGCCGAGCACCGCCACGATCGTGTTCAGCCGGCGCACCCCGGGCAGCGTGCCCTCGTGGTGCTTGAGGACGCCCTCGGGCAGCAGGGCCGCGAAGACCAGGCCGACCGCCCCGGCCACCACGTAGACCGGCCCGACTGACAGGAACACCTGGTCCACCGCGGCGACGGCGGCCAGACCCGGCGCGGACAGGGCGGGCAGGGCGAGGCCGAGGCCGAGCAGGCCGCCGGTGCGCACGTCGTCGTCGGCCGAACTGGCCACCAGGGCCGCGACCACCGGCACGGCGAGGACCAGCAGCAGGCCGCCGACCACCGCCGGGCCGGGCACGTCGAGCACGCCCTTGGCCCGCACGAACGGGTCCAGCGAGCTGAACGGGGCCGTCACCAGGCCGAACGCCGCCACGACACCACTGGTCGTGGCGAGCCCCATCCGACCGCCCCGACCGCCCTCGGTCTCCAGCCGGGTCAGCGCGACCACGCCCGCGGCCAGCGCCAGGACGTGCCCCGCGAGCAGCACCCACAGGCCGGCGGCGGGCTGGGGCGCGGTCAGCGTCGTGACCCGCAGCAGCTCGGGCCGGGCCACCCCGACCGGGTCGAACGCGATCGCCAGGTCCATCAGGAACCGGCCGGCCGCCAGCGCCCCGAGCGGCACCAGCAGCGCCGCGCCCGTCGTCGCGCGCCCGCGCGCGTAGTAGTAGGAGGCCGCCGCGACCGGCAGCACGGCGAGGACGGCCAGCAGGGGCCACGCGGTGAAGGCGGGCGGCGCGGTGTCGTCCACGACGGACAGCAGGGGGCCGACCACGCCGCACACGGCACCCGCGACCGCGAGTCCGAGCGCCGCGCGCAGGCCGGTGGACGCGGGCGTGGCCGGTTCGGCGGTGCGGATCATCGGCTCGAAACTAGCAGGGCTCGCTGGTTCGGTCGGAATGCCGAGAACCTGCGTCGGGTACTCCCGTAATTGTGGAAATCTCACCTACCTTCAGCCCTATGGGTGAAGTTCAGCGGTGGGCCAGGTCACTGGTCGACCGGGTGGGCACCGGGCTGAACGGCGCGGTGGGGGCCGGCGCGGCGGCCGGCCGGGAGCTGCTCGACGGCGCGCTCGGCGTGGCACGGGCGGCTCTTTCCCCTGGTGGCGTGCGGGGTGCCGTGGTCGAGGCAGCCTGGCTGGCGTCCCGCGCCGCGATGTACCCGTGGGGTGTCGTCGAGGAGCAACTGCGGCCCGAGGGGCACCTGCGGCACTACCGGACCGACCAACTGCCGCCGCGCACGCGCGGGCTGCTGGTTTCGGCGATGGACGCGGCGGGCACCCCGATCGTGCTGGTGCACGGGATCGGGGACAACAGGTCCGCCTTCGCGGTGCTGTCGGGGGCACTGCGGAGGCGTGGCTTCGGGGTGGTGCACGCCGTGAACTACAGCGTGCTGACGGCGTTGACGGGGGATGTCCGCCGGTCGGCCGCGCTGCTGGGCGAGCACGTGGAGCGGATCTGCGAGCAGACGGGGGCGGAGCGGGTCCACGTCGTCGGGCACTCGCTCGGCGGGCTGATCGCCCGGTACTACGTGCAGCGCCTGCACGGCGACCGGAGGGTGAGCACCTTGGTCACCCTCGGGACCCCGCACGGCGGGACGCTTTCGGCCTACTTGTTCCCCACTGCGCTGACCAGGCAATTGCGTCCCGGTTCGGAGCTTTTGTCCGAGTTGGCGGAGCCCTCGCGGCCGTGCCGGACGCGGTTCGTCGTGGTGTGGAGCGAGATGGACCAGGTCGTCATCCCGCAGCGGAACGCCCGGTTGGAGCACCCCTCGCTGGTCGTCGAGGAGCACCGGATACGTGATTCAGGTCACCTGTCCCTGCCCGTTGACAGGCGCGCACTACAGGCGGTCGTGACCGCAATCACTCGATCGTATGACGGCGTGTCGCACGACATCGTGCCTGTACGTGAGGGGTTTGGCGGCGGCGCTGTGACCTAGCGTCACAGCGCACACTTCCGGCATTCACGTTAACCGCTATTCGGTAGACATCGTGAGCGGGGATTGCTTCCGGGGCTCTCGCCCCGTTACTGTCCCCCGGTCCGTTGTCACGGTCTGGTCACAGATGGACACCGAGCCGGTACCCCGACCGGCTCACCGGGATCCCCCGCCCGGCGTCCCGACCGGACTCCCCGAAGACGGAAGGCCTGGTCTTGTCCCGACACCGCTCCCCCGGCGGCCATAGCAGTTCCGCAGTGCTCGAAGAGGCGACCGAACGCCTCGCCGTGCGCCCCGTGGCGTCACACCGGCTCCCGCCGCCCCCGTCGGCGCTGCGCGGCCGGATCGTGGTCGCCGCCGTCGCGGTCGGCGCGTTCGCCGCCGCCGGCGCCGGTCAAACGCTGCACGCCCTGGGTTCGTCGGACTCGTCGACCGACGAGGTCGCCCCGCTCGCCAGCGCCGCGGACGGCGCCGCCGCCTTCGGAGTCGGCGGCCAGGGCCACGCGGGCTCGCCCCACATCCTCCCGGTCGCGAAGACGACCGACCCGGCCGCCGAGGCGCAGAAGCTCGCGAAGAGCGCGCAGATCGCGGCCGACCGCGAGGCGGCCGAGGCCGAGTCCCGCCGCCCCAAGTTCGCCCGTCCCGCCAACGGCGACTTCACGTCCGGCTTCGGCGGTCGCTGGGGCGGAATGCACTACGGCATCGACATCGCGGGCCCCATCGGCACCCCGATCCTGTCCGCGGCGGACGGCGTCGTCATCGAGGCGGGCCCGGCCAGCGGCTTCGGCCTGTGGGTGAAGGTCGAGCACGCGGACGGCACGGTCACGGTCTACGGCCACGTCGACACGTACTCGGTCCGCAAGGGCCAGCGCGTCCAGGCCGGCGAGCAGATCGCCCGCATGGGCAACCGCGGCTTCTCCACCGGCCCGCACCTGCACTTCGAGGTGTGGAACCCGGACGGCATGAAGATCAACCCGCTGAGCTGGCTGAACTCCAAGGGCATCAGCGTCTGAGCGCACCCCGGCGCGCGCACGATCGAAGATCGCTGCCGAGCCTGGTCGACGAGTACGACCGCGCCTGTGGACGAGTACGACTTCGCGGGCTGAACGACTTGAGCGGGCTGGGTGCCCGCAAGTGGAAGGCCGGGTCGCAGTGTGCGACCCGGCCCGTCCCCCTAGACCGCCCCCGCGGTTATCCCCTCGGCACGACTTCCGCCCCCGATGCGGTTGTCGCCCTCCGTGTCGTCAAGCGGTTCGCTCCGGCCGGTTCACCCCGAATGTCCCGGCCGTCCCGCTTGGGACAACCCTTAAGACGCCCGACCTGTTCCCGGGTTGCGCGCGGATTTCCAAGATTCTCGATCGAGTGACGGACCGAGTGACGGGCCGCACTTGCATGCGCCTGCATGATCCCGCGCCACGCACAAAAGACCACCCAGGAGGGTGATCCTGTGCACTCGTTGGTGTGAAGCCCTCAGCGGCCCGCTGAGGGCGATCTACGGCACCCGATCCACCGCGCGGGATCTACAGCTTCACGAGCGGCACGCCGCCGATGAGCATCAGCCGCACCTTGCCGGCCGTGCCGAAGTCGATCGTCGCCGTCGCGCGCGGGCCGGAGCCGTCGACCGCGATCACGCTGCCGAGGCCGTACTTGTCGTGGCTCACGCGGTCGCCCACGTCCAGCTTCAGCGCCGGGGTGTCCTTCCACGCCGTGTTCGTGGGCGCGGGGCGGGACGGGCCGTCCGAGCGCCTGCCCCACGTCGTCGCCGTGGACGGGGCCGAGCGCTTCGGCTCGACGCGTTTCCACTCCACGAGGTCGCCGGGGATCTCGTCCAGGAACCGCGACGCCGGGTTGGCCGACGGCTGCCCCCACGCCGAACGCACCAGCGCCCGCGACAGGTACAGCCGCTGCTGCGCCCGCGTGATGCCGACGTAGGCCAGCCGCCGCTCCTCCGCCAGCTCGACCGGGTCGCCCAGCGCCCGCATGTGCGGGAACACGCCGTCCTCCCAGCCGGTGCAGAACACGACCGGGTACTCCAGGCCCTTGGCGGTGTGCAGGGTCATCAGCGTGACCACGCCGTCGGACTCCGCGTCCGGCACCGAGTCCGCGTCGGCCACCAGCGACACCCGCTCCAGGAACGCCGCCAGCGAGCCCTCCGCGGGCAGTCCCTCGTCCTCGGCGGGCACCTGGGTGGCCGACCCCAGCTCGGTGAACTCCCGCGCCACGGTCACCAGCTCGTTCAGGTTCTCCACGCGGGTGTGGTCCTGCGGGTCCTCGCTGGCCTCCAGCTCCGCCCGGTAGGCGGTCCGGTCCAGCACGGCCTCCAGGACGTCGGCCACGTCGTCGCCGCGGTCGACCATCACGGCCAGCTCGTCCAGCAGTTCCACGAAACCGGCGATCGCGTTGCGGGACCTCGGGTTCAGCATCGGCACCCGGCCCTCGACGGCCGCCCGCAGCGCCTGCACGAAGCTGATCCGCTCCTGCTCCGCGTACAGGGCGACGCACGCCTCGGCCCGCTCGCCGATGCCGCGCTTGGGCACGTTCAGGATCCGCCGCAACGACACCGTGTCGTCCGGGTTGGCCAGCGTCCGCAGGTACGCCAACGCGTCCCGCACCTCGCGCCGCTCGTAGAACCGGACACCGCCGACCACCCGGTAGGGCAGCCCCAGCCGGATGAAGATCTCCTCGAACACGCGGGACTGGTTGTTGGTCCGGTAGAACACGGCGATCTCGCCGTTGTTCGCCTCGCCGGAGTCCACCAGCCGGTCGATCTCGCGGGCCACGAACGCGGCCTCGTCGTGCTCGTTGTCGGCGACGTAGCCGACGATCTTCTCGCCCTCGCCCAGGTCGCTCCACAGCCGCTTGTCGCGCCGGTTGGGGTTGCGCGAGATGACCGCGTTGGCGGCGGTCAGGATGTTCTGCGTGGACCGGTAGTTCTGCTCCAGCAGGATGGTCGTGGCCTGCGGGTAGTCGCGCTCGAACTCCACGATGTTGCGGATCGTCGCGCCGCGGAAGGCGTAGATCGACTGGTCGGCGTCGCCCACCACGCACAGCTCGCCGGGCTCGACGCCGCCCTGGCCGGTGCCGACCAGCTCGCGGACGAGCGTGTACTGGGCGTGGTTGGTGTCCTGGTACTCGTCGACCAGCACGTGCCGGAAGCGGCGGCGGTAGTGCTCGGCCACGTCCGGGTGGTTCTGGAGGAGCTCGACCGTGCGCATGATCAGGTCGTCGAAGTCCAGCGAGTTCGACGTGGACAGCCGCCGCTGGTAGCTCTCGTAGACCTCGGCGACCCGGCGCTCCAGGTCGTTGGACGCCTGCTCCTTGGCCGTCTCGACGCCGATCAGCTCGTTCTTCAGGTTCGAGATGTGGACGGCGAGCGTGCGGGCCGGGTAGCGCTTCGGGTCCAGGTCGAGGTCGCGGGCCACCAGGGTGATCAGGCGGCGCGTGTCGTCGGCGTCGTAGATGGAGAAGTTGGACGACAGGCCCAGCGTCTTGGCCTCGCGGCGCATCACGCGGACGCACATCGAGTGGAACGTGGACACCCACATCGACCGGGCGCGGGAGCCGACCAGGTCGGCGACGCGCTCCTTCATCTCCGCGGCGGCCTTGTTGGTGAACGTGATGGCCATGACCTGGCCGGGGTGCACGTTCCGCTCGGCCAGCAGGTGGGCGATCCGGCGGGTGAGCACGCGGGTCTTGCCCGACCCCGCGCCCGCGACGACCAGCAGCGGCGTCCCGGCGTGCTCGACCGCCCGGCGCTGCGCCGGGTTCAGGTCGTCCAACAAGCGGGAGGGCCGGGATGCGGGGGGACTTGAGGGCAAGTCGAACAAGGCGCTCATCGTGGCTCCACGTTACCGGGTACCCCCGACAGAGCGGCTCCTGTGGCATGATGTCGGCGTGCGCATGGCCCACTTCGAGTTTTTTTACGGGATCCGGACTCCGGCTCCCGTGGACCGCTAGCGCGCGAAAGCCACCACGAAGCCCCGGAGTCCTCGGACCCCGGGGCTTCGCTGCTTCGCCGGGGTCGGGACCCCACCAGCGAGAGGCCACCCGAGATGAACAGCACGGACACCGCGCCGCAGACCGAGGACATCGACGCCCTGCGGCAGGAGATCGACCACCTCGACGCCGAGCTGCTGCGCCTGGTCAAGCGGCGGGTCGAGGTCTCCCGGACGATCGGCGCGGCGCGCATGGCGGCGGGCGGCACCCGGATCGTGCACAACCGGGAGATCGACGTCCTCAACCGCTACAAGGAACTCGGCCCCGAGGGTCGCGACCTGGCGATGATCCTGCTCAAGCTGGGTCGCGGTCCGCTGGGCCGCTAGCCCTGGCCAGGTCCAGGTCGACCAGCTGGGTGTCGTCGGGCACGTAGGCGAGGGGGTCGTCGAGCAGCGGGCCGACCCCCACCAGCCCCTCGACCAGGGCGTGCAGGCACAGGGCGGCGTACCCGCGGAGGTAGCCGCCCTCCTGGGTGAGCACGGTCGGCAGGCCCAGGCCCGCCGCGCGCCGGCCGATGTCGCGGTACCCGGCGGCGGTGAGGTTGTGCCGGCCGTTGGGGTCGAACGCCGAGCCGTCGAAGCCGGACGCGCACACCAGGAAGTCCGCGCCGAACGCCTCGACCGCGGGCAGCGCCACCTCGTCCAGCGCCCGGCGGTAGGCGGTGTCGCCCGCGCCCAGGGACAGCTCGACGTTGAGGTTGGCCGGTCCGCTCTCCTCCGGACCGCCGGTCTGGGTGTGGTTCGCGCCCCACGGGCCGTGCCGCATGTGGATGGAGATCGTGAGGACGTCCCCGGTGTCCTGGAAGACGTCCTGGGTGCCGTTGCCGTGGTGGACGTCCCAGTCCAGGACGGCGACCCGCCGACCCGCGCGGCGGGCGGTCTCGGCGACCAGGGCGGCGTTGTTGACCAGGCAGTACCCGTCCGGCAGCGACCGCTGGGCGTGGTGGCCGGGTGGGCGGACCAGGGCGTAGGCGAGGCGGGTCCGGCCGGCCGCGACGGACTCGTACGCGGCGAGGGCCGTGCCGGCGGCGGCGCGGATGGCGTCCCACGAGCCGGGGCCGACCACGGTGTTGGTCTCCAGCAGCACCCTTTCGGTGCCGCTGCACGCCTTGTGCAGCGCGGCGATGTACTCGGGTGTGTGGACGCGTGTCAGTTCTTCTTGTGTCGCGAACCGGCCTTCGTGCCAGGTGAGGTGCGGTGCGACCGGGCCGTGCGCGAGGGCGTGCCGGAACGTGCGCAGCCGGGCGGCGTTCTCCGGGTGCGGCTCGGGGGTGTCCAGCCAGGCCCAGTCGCCGGGCAGCTCCCACAGACCAGTGCCGGTGTCGTGCTCCAGGCAGGCGTCGTGCCAGTACAACTCCACACCAGGGGGATATCAGGGCGATCACCGATGGTCCAAACGGAAAAAGCCGGGGCACACTGGGGTCATGGGCACGGTCATCGGTCTCATCACGGGTCTCATCGCAATCCTCGGTGTGCTGGCGACGCTGGCCCACGACGGCTACCTCGCCATGCTGGGGTCCGCCGCCAAGTCCAAGCGCGCGGCGGGCGCGCCGATCGCTCAGTACGTGCGCAGCCGGTGGACGATCGCCGGGGTGACCACGGTCATCGCGCTGGTCGGCCTGCTGATCACCTCGGGCGAGGGCGTCCCGGGCGACATCATCGGCGCGCTGATCGCCGGTGGCGCGGGCGCGGCTGCCACGAACGCGTTGCAGAGCAGTCGCAAACGGTTGAACAGCGGCGGCTGAAACTCACTCGTCCGGGTATCACTCGGTGCCACAAGGCTGATCCGTCCGGCCACCTGCGGACCCTGCACCTACGCTGCTGCGTGGGCGCAGGGTTTCGTCGTCCCACCCCGATCCCCTGCCCCCTGAACAGGTGAACAGCGGCCTTCAGGGCGTCAGGACCGGGGTTGGGAGGGGTCTGCACAGGCATGGACATCGGGGAACCGGAACGGTCTGGTCGGCACCGGCTGGAGGACGGGGCGGCGGCGTGGCTGCCGCTGGGCGGCGAACTCGACCACGCACCCACGCCACGCGCACCCCTGGCAGCCCCACCGCCGGGCGCACCGATCCCCCCGCCACCGACCGCCCCCGCCGACCACGCACCGGCCACGCCGGCCGCCCACGGCCACACGCCGAGCCCCTCCGCCGCCCACAGCCACACGCCGAGCGCTTCCGCCGGCCTGGGTCGCGCGCCGGCGACGCCCGCCCCGCACGACCCCGCGCCAGCCGCCCACGGCCATGCGCCGAGCCCCTCCGCCGGCCTGGGACGCCCGCCGGCGACGCCCGCCCCGCACGACCACGAGCCGGCCGGCCCGCACCGCCGCGCGCGGGGTGCCGCGCCGCACGCTCGGGCGATGGACCGGCCGCCGGTCATCCCGGCCCAGCGCGACCCCTTCGCCGCCGGCCTCGCCGACCTCACCGACCACGAGGTCCTGGGGCTCGGCACGTTCAACATCGGCCTGGTGCCCGCCTCGGTCACCCCGCCCCGCACGTGGAAGCGGGCCGCGTGGTTCGCCGTCCTGTCTTCGGCCGGGGTGCTGGTCGGGCTGGTCGTCGCCGCCATCAAGCTGGTCGGGGCGGGCACGCCCACCGACCGGCTCGGGATGCCCGGCTACCCCACGTCCGCGCCGATCGTGACCGGGTTCGGCACGAGCACCCCGCCGCCGTCGCCCGCCCCGCCCGAGCCGGGCCGGCGCGGTGAGCGGCCGGACGCGCTGGTGGGCACCGCCGAGGCCCCCGCGACGGCCGTGAGCGGCACGTCGGCGCCGATGTCCGCACCGGCCGCCTCGCCGTCCACCTCGCCGACCGTCACGACGGTGCCCGTCGTGGGCGAGCCGGTGGTCGACACCGTCGCCGTCGCGGCGCGCACCGAGCGGTTCTACGAGCAGGCGGTGGCCAACGCCGCGACCGCGCTGGAGATGGTCACCGACACGTTCGAGGCGGACGCGAAAGCGCTGCTGGAAGGGCGTTTCGGCGACGTCTCGGCGATCGAGGTGACCGAGATCAGCGTGGACCCCGCGCGCGGCGTCACGATCAGCACGCTGCACGTGAAGAACAAAGACGGGTCCACGACGACCGAGAAGCGGCAGCTCGTCTTCACGACGAACGGCGACCCGTTGATCGACGCCGAGCGGCTGTTCGGCGGCGCTTAGCGGTCGTTCGCGAACGCACAGCGCTTCGCGCCCGCGGCCTTGATCGCCCGGTAGAGCGACCTGCCCGGACCGCTGAACGCCACGAACGGGTGAACCCCAGTGTTCGGTCTGGATTCCGATGTTGTGCGCGCGGTACGTGTTCCCCCTGACGACACAGGGTTAGGGAGTCGCCAGTGCAGCGCCCTACGGCGAGCGGTCGCAGGCACAACCGCACCGGCTCGGTCTCGGTGGCCGAGCTGATCAGGAAGCAGCGAACCCCGTTGCGCATCCCGTCCCCCGAGCAGGCCGCGACACAGGGCCTGGTCACCGAGTTGCTCGGCGAACCGGTCCACCGGTCCGCGCCGCCGCCGTCCCGGCGGGGCGCGCGGATCGCCGGGCTGGTCACCGGCGTGCTCGTGCTGCTCACGTCCGTGGCGGCGGTGGCCGTCCTGGCCGGGCAGCGCGCACCGGGTCCGGAGCGCCCGCGGGCCGCCGCGCCGCGGGAGATCAGCGGGTCCTCCGCGCTGCGGCCGGACGTGCTGTCCGCCGAGCTGGGCGGGACCGGGGCCGCGGTCCCGGGCCGGTCGGACGCGCCGGTGGAGCTGGTGCCGATGGCGGCCGACGAGGTGGAGGCGCAGTCCGTGGTGCCGCCGCCGAGCGTGGCGACCGGGCCGCACCCGCAGGTGGACGTGGTGCGGCGGTTCTACGAGCTGCTGCCCGCGAAGCCGGCCGAGGCGGCGCGGCTGCTCGCGCCGGACCTGGTCGGCGGGAGCGGGCGGGACTTCATCGCGTCGTGGGACCGCATCCAGGCGATGACGATCGAATCGACCACGGCGCGACCCGACGGGTCCGTGCTCGCGGTGGTGTCGATGCAGGAGCGGACCGGGCGGTGGATGCGGGTCGAGCAGGTGTTCTGGCTCACAGACACCAGTCAGCCGAGGATCATCGCGACACGCGTCCTTTCGGCCCAGCGCAGCTGACGGTACGTATCGATCTTGAACGGCGACTTGACGCAACGTGACCTTGAGGAGTTGTTGACAAGGAAAGTTCGCCCGAAGGGGTTACGAAGTCGGTCACGATTCGGTATCCATGTTCCCGGCCGGTAGCGCAACGCACTCTCCGGGAAAGGTGACTTTCGGTGTCGAACGACGACAAACGCCGGCGACGGGACGGGTCCACCACGGCCCAGCTCTCCGTCGCCGAGCTGCTTGCCAGGCGTGAAGCCGAAACCCAGCCGATCCCGCGGATCACCGACGAGCAGACGGTCCGGTTCAAGCCGACGGCCAACCTGTCCGGGCGCGAGCTGCACATCACCGAGCTGCTCAAGCGCGAGGGACGGGCGGGCGAGGAGGAGCGCGGGGGCGGGTTCTCCGTGCCGAAGCTGGTCGCGATGGCGGGCGGCGGCGTGGTGCTGGCCGGCACCGTCGCGTTCACCGCGAGCAACCTGCTGTCCTCGCCCGACGAGCGCCCGCTGGCGGAGGTCCGCTACGACACCCGGCCGGCCGCGCGCGCCACGAACACCCTCGGCCAGAACCTGGCCCCGGCCGCCGCCGCCGCGCAGGAGCAGGCCCCGGAGACGACGGAGTCCACCCCGGACACCACCACCCCGTCCCAGACCGCCACGCAGAAGCCGCGCGCGACCCAGCAGCCCGCCCCGACGACCACCACGACGGAGCAGGCCCCGGCCCCCGAACAGCCGGCCCCCACCACGACGACGCCGTCCACCACGACGACGACCCCGTCCACGACGACCCCGCCGCCGCCCACCAGCAGCTCGACGACGCCGAAGACCCCGGACTCCTCCACCACCCCGCCGTCGTCGACCGAGCCGTCGAAGCCGGGCCTGGGGCTGGGCTTGGACCTGGGCGGCATCCTGGACCCGATCGGCGACTTCGACTTCTTCGCCCCGGCCGAGTAACCACCGGCCGAGCACTCACCGGACGGGCACTCACCGGACGGGCACTCACCGGACGGGCAACCGCCGGAACTGTCGTACCCCCGTGGGATGATCGAACCGGGGGCCGGAGGCCACGCCGAGCCACGAAAGCCGCGCCGCCGGGGAAGGCCGACCGACACCGCGGTGCGCTCGCAGAAGCCCGGCCCAGCGACACACCGGGACACCCTCAGCGCCGCCCTCGGTCCGACCCCGCGCCGCCCCGAGCAAGCCCGCCGCGCGCCCGTCACGCCACGAAGTGCGCACGATGTGCCGTGCCGGGCGACCGTCACCCGAACGGCCGTGGTTGGATGGGTTCGGGGGCCCGGTCGGTTCGGCCCGTGTTGGACCGTTCGGAGTCAAAAAGCGCGATCTTCACCCGAACAGGTGGCCCTCCGGACTGGATTCAGGTATCCCTTCCCGGTCCGAACAGAGCTCGCGTGACCTGCGCAACGGTCCGAAAGCCGTCGTCACGGCCGGGGTAGGCTGTCCGCGCACCGATCCGCACGACGAGGAGCCCGAGCGTGAGACCTGCTGCCCCCGCCGCGGTCCCGCAGCGCCCCAGCGAGGTGGTCCGGTGAGCACCGCCGAAGGTCGGCTGATCGCCGACCGCTACCGCTTCCTCGACAAGATCGGCAGCGGCGCGATGGGCGTCGTCTGGCGCGCCCAGGACGAGCGCCTCGGCCGGATCGTCGCGGTCAAGCAGCTGCTCCTCGCACCCGGGCTCGAAGCCACCGAGCAGGACGAGGCCATCCAGCGCGCCATGCGCGAGGGCCGCATCGCCGCCAAGCTGCACCACCCCAACGCGATCGCCGTCTACGACGTGGTCGAGGAGAACGGCGCTCCGTGCCTGGTCATGGAGTACCTCCAGTCCTACAGCCTGGCCGACACGATGGCCGAGCACGGCCCGCTGGACCCGGAGGAGGTCGCCCGCATCGGCGCGCAGGCCGCGGCGGCGCTGGCGGCGGCCCACGCGGCGGGCATCGTGCACCGGGACGTCAAGCCGGGCAACGTGCTGCTGTCCGACAACGGCCTGGTCAAGATCACCGACTTCGGCATCTCCCGGGCCAGCGACGACGTGACGGTCACCAAGACCGGCCTGATCGCGGGCACCCCCGCCTACCTGGCGCCGGAGATCGCCCGCGGCCAGGACCCCACGCCCGCCTCCGACGTCTTCTCCCTGGGCTCGACGCTGTACGCCGCCGCCGAGGGCGAGCCGCCGTTCGGGCTGAGCGAGAACACCCTGGGCGTGCTGCACGCGGTCGCCGCCGGGCGGATCAACCCGCCCTCGGTGGACCACCCGCTCACCGACGTCCTGCTCACCCTGCTCAACTACGACCCCGAGCAGCGCCCGACGATGGCCCAGGCGCGCGACCTGCTCAACGCGGTCGCCCAGGGCCGCGAGCCGAGCCTGTCCGGGTTGAACGCGGTGCCGGCGCCGATCCCCGTCGGCGCGACGTCCGTGCTCGACCCGGAGCGCACCCGCGTCGTCCGGCCGCACCCGCGCACCACCGGCCCCACGGCCCCGGTCGCGCCGCCGCCGTCGAACACCAACACCCGCCCGCTGGTCATCACGGCGGCGGTGCTGGGCGCGCTGCTGCTGATCGGCTTCGTCCTGGTCGCGCTGAACGTGTTCGACCGCAAGGACCCGTTGGTGCCGCCGGTGAGCGAGACGACCAGCTCCAGCACCCCGACCCCGACCACCTCGTCCTCCGCTGTGACGACCACCACACTGCCGCCGCGCACGACGTTCGAAGAGCCGACGACGACCGAGGTGACGACGACCCCACCGCCGACGACCACCCCGCCGCCGACCACGACGCCGAAGTCGACCACGCCGCCGCCGACGACGACCACCACGCCGGCGCCGACGAGCAACAACGCGACGACGACGTCACCAGCCAACTAGAACCTCGTAAGGTGGGGCTGAACCCGATCGGGTGATGCAACGTCCTTTGTCCGAGTGGCGATGGCACCGGTGTTCGCCACTGATGAGTAGGCCCGAGCAGCTTTGGGAGCACCCGTGACCGACGATGGCCGCCTGGTTGCCGGCCGCTACCGACTGGGCCGGCGGATCGGCAGCGGCGCGATGGGCATCGTCTGGCAGGCCCACGACGAGCGCCTGCACCGGACCGTCGCGGTGAAGCAGCTGCTGCTCCAGCCGGGTCTCGCCGAGTCGGACACGGACGAGGCCAAGCGACGCGCCATGCGCGAGGGCCGGATCGCCGCCCGCCTCCAGCACCCGCACGCCATCGCGGTGTACGACGTGGCGGAGGACGACGGCCAGCCGTGGCTGGTCATGGAGTACCTGCCGTCGCGCAGCCTCTCCACCGTGCTGTCCGAGCGCGGCACGCTGCCGCCCCGCGAGGTCGCCTCGATCGGCTCGCAGGTGGCCAGCGCGCTGGCCGCCGCGCACAACGCGGGGATCGTGCACCGGGACATCAAGCCGGGCAACGTGCTGCTGGGCAACGACGGCACGGTGAAGATCACCGACTTCGGCATCTCCCGCGCGACCGGCGACGTCACGGTCACCGCCACCGGCATGCTCGCGGGCACCCCCGCCTACCTAGCGCCCGAGGTCGCCAAGGGCTACGACCCGGGTCCACCCTCGGACGTGTTCTCGCTGGGCTCGACGCTGTACGCGGCGATCGAGGGCATGCCGCCGTTCGGCCTGAACGAGAACACCATCGCGCTGCTGCACCAGGTCGCGTCGGGCAAGGTCACGCCGCCCAAGCAGGCCGGCCCGCTGACCGCGCTGCTGATGCGCCTGCTGCGCGCCGAGCCGGAGGACCGGCCGACGATGGCCGAGGCGAAGGAGGCGCTGGCCGCCGTCGCCGCGGGCCGGGCCGCGCCGGAGTTCCCGGTGCCGCTGCCGCAGTCGCACCCGCCGTCGTGGCAGGGCGCGCCGGTGCAGGCCCCCGCCGCGCCGACCCGCGCGCTGACACCCCCGGCGCCGCAGACACCCGCGCCGCAGGCGACCCGCGTGGCGCCCCCGGTGCAGGCCCCGCAGACCCCGCCGAGACCGGCCGCCGCCGTGCCGCCGGTGGCCCGCCCGGCCGCCGCGCCGCCGCGCAACCGCCCGCCGGGCCGGGGTCCGATCAAGAGCAAGCGGTCGACCGTGGTGACGGCGCTGGCGATCGTCGGCGCGGCCGTGGTGGGCATCCTGCTGGCGAGCATGCTCTCCGGCGGTGGCAGCCCCGAGAGCGAGGCCGGCGGCACGACGCCGACCACGCAGGTCGCTGGCGGCGGCGAGCCGTCGGCGTCCACGTCGAAGAAGCCGGTGAACCCGCCGACGAAGATCACGACCGACCCGACCAGCGCCCAGATGGAGCAGACCATCCGGGACTACTACGCCCTGCTGCCCAACCACGTGGACGAGGGCTTCGGCCGGCTCACCCCGGAGATGCAGGGCGCGTTGGGCGGTCCCGGCGGCTACAAGAGCTACTGGGAGTCGGTGAAGAAGGTCGAGCTGACCAGCGTCCGGGAGAACTCCCCGTACGCCTACGAGGTCGAGCTGACCATCACCAAGAAGGACAAGTCGGTGACGCAGGAGCGGAAGCTGATCATCCTGAAGTGGACCCAGGAGTCCCTGTTCCTGTCCAAGGAGCAGAACCTCGGGCAGTGACCGGGGCTCAGGCCACGGCCGCCTTCAGCGCGTCCACCAGGGTCCGCACGGCGGGTGAGCCCAGGGCGTCCTCGCGGATGGCGGCGTGGATCGAGCGCACCGGCTCCGGGTGGCGCAGCCTGCGCACCACGACGCCAGGGTGGACCACGCCCAGTCCCAGCTTGGGGATGATCGTCACGCCCAGCCCGGCGGCCACGAAGCCCTGCGCGGTGGGGTAGTCGTCGGACTCCAGCACGAAGTTCGGCGCGAACCCCGCCCCGGCGCAGGCGTTGAGGACGATGTCCCGGCACGGCCCCGGCGGGTTCACCGCGTCCACCCACGGCTGGTCGGCCAGGTCGGACAGGTCCAGCACGCGCTTGCGGGCCAGCTCGTGACCGCGCGGCAGCACCGCGAGGTACGGGTCGTCCAGCAGGTGCTCGAACCGGACCCCGCGCGGCGCCTCCTCGACCCGGGGGAAGACGGTCAGCGCCACGTCCGCGCGGCCGGCGGCGATCTCCAGCATCGGGTCGTCGGGCTCGGTGAGCTTGAGGTCCAGCTGCACGTCGGCGTGCCGGTCCTTGAACGCGGCCACCGCGGGCGGCACGAGGGCCGCGCCGGCGGTGGCGAAGTAGCGGACCCGCAGCCGGCCCGTGCGACCGGCGCGCAGGTCGGCCAGGGCGGCTTCGGCCTCCACCAGGCGGTCGGTGATGTGGGCCGCGTGCTCGGTGAGCATCCGGCCCGCCGGGGTGGGGCGGACGCCCCGGCCGACGCGGTCCAGCAGCGGCAGGCCCGCCTGTTTCTCCAGGGCCGCGACCTGCTGTGAGATCGCCGAGGGGGTGTAGCCGAGGTTGACCGCGGCGGCCGTGATGGACCCGGTGGTCACCACGGCACGGAGCACCTGCATGCGTCGCACGTCCAGCATGACTCCCAGCGTATAGCTGTGCTTAAAGGTCGTGCAGTTCTATTCACTTGTCCTGATGCTTCGCAAGGCGCACGATATCCCGGTGAACAAGCCCGGCACGCTGGTCAGGATGGGTGTCCTCGCCCTTTTCTGGGGTTCCAGCTTCCTCTGGATCAAGATCGCGCTCACCGGGTTCTCCCCGGTCCAGATCGCCCTCGGGCGGACCGTGCTGGGCGCCGCCGTCGTCGCCGGACTGCTCTACGCCGGTGGTCAGCGCCTGCCGCGCACGCGGGCCGTGTGGGTGCACCTGGCCGTCGCCGCCGTGTTCGGCAACGTCGTGCCGTTCGTGCTGTTCGCGGTGGGTGAGCAGACCGTGGACTCGGGCGTCGCGGGTGTGCTCAACGCCACCACCCCGCTGTGGGCGCTGGCGATCGGCCTGTCGTTCGGCTTCGAGAAGCAGCGCAACCCGGCGCGGCTGGTCGGGCTCGTGCTGGGCTTCGCGGGCACGCTGATGATCTTCGCGCCGTGGGAGAAGGCCGGGGTGGCCAGTTGGGGCGCGCTGGCGTGCCTCGCGGCGGCGGCGTCGTACGCGGTGGCCTACACCTACGTCGGCCGGACGGTGTCCGGGACCGGGCTGTCCTCGATGCAGATCTCCGCCACGCAGCTGGTGCTGGCCAGCGGCCTGACCGTGCTGGTGGTGCCGGTCGGCGGGCTCCAGGAGCCGCAGCTGTCGTGGCAGGCGGTCGGCGCGGTGGCGATCCTGGGCGTGTTCGGCACCGGGCTCGCGTTCATCATCAACTACCGGATCGTCGAGGACGAGGGTCCGACGAACGCCACGACGGTCGGCTACCTGCTGCCCGTGGTGTCGGTCCTGCTCGGCGCGGCGTTCCTGGGCGAGGGGCTCAACCTCCGGGTCGTGCTGGGCATGGTCGTGGTCCTCGTCGGCGTCGGACTGACCCGCAAGCAGCCCGCGACGGCGATCGTGCCGGTCGAACCGGAGCCCGTGACTACGCACAAGTGACCTGCGACAACTCTGTGTTACTCGCCGGTACGGCCAGTTGAGACGGCTCATGTGGGCAAACGGGTGGACCTGAGACGCAGGTCTCCCCCGATCGCGTGGTGTTCAGGCGAACCGCGTCCTGATTCACCTTCCCGGACGTCTCCTCTCCTGAGAGGGTCGAACGGAGAAGGGAACCCCAGAGACATGAGCGCCGAGAGCATCACCACCACGACGACGTTCCACCTCCTGGTCCCCGGCGTCGCGCCGGCCCCGGTGGAAGCCGAACTGCACTACGAACCGGAGGACCCGTACGCGGTCGCCGTCCTGTTCCACACCGGACAGGGCAAGGTCGAGTGGATCTTCGCCCGCGACCTGCTGGCCGACGGCCTGCTGACCGCGTCCGGCGAGGGCGACATCCTGGTCCGCCCGGCCGCCGACGACCCGGAGCGGGTCCTGCTGGAGCTGAACGCGCCGACCGGTTTCGCGATCCTGTCCGCCCAGGCCGAGGACATCGCCGAGTTCCTGGACCTCACCTACGACGTGGTCCAGCCCGGCGAGGAGGACCTGTGGATCGACTTCGACCGCGAACTGGCCAAGCTCGTCTCCACGAACTGAAACCCGGTCGCTACCCTCCTCCCGTGCACGAGTCCGGGTCGACGGTCGGCGGCCGGTACGCGCTGGCCGAGCGGGTCGGCAGCGGCGCGATGGGCGTCGTCTGGCGAGCGCACGACACGCTGCTGGACCGCGAGGTGGCCGTCAAGCAACTCCGCTGGCCCGACCTGACCCCCACCGAAGCCCGGGTGGCCGGCACTCGGGCCCTGCGCGAGGCCCGCAACGCGGCCCGCCTGCACCACCCGAACGCCGTCGCGGTCTTCGACGTGGTGGTGGAGGACGACCGCCCCTGGCTGGTCATGGAATACGTCCCCGCCCGCAGCCTGGCCGAACTGCTGTCCGACCACGGCCCCTTGGACTCAGCGGAAACCGCCCGCATCGGCGGTCACGTGGCATCGGCCCTGGCAGCGGCTCACACGGCGGGCATCGTCCACCGCGACGTGAAGCCGTCCAACGTTCTTATAGGCCACGCCGGCGTGGTGAAACTGACCGACTTCGGCATTTCCCGCGCCGTGAACGACGGCACCCTCACCGACAGCGGCATGATCACCGGGACTCCCGCGTACTTGGCCCCGGAGGTAGCCCGCGGCGACCACCCTGGGACCGCTGCGGACGTCTTCTCCTTGGGCGCGACGCTGTACGCGGCTTCCGAGGGTCGGCCGCCGTACGGTTCGAGTGACAACAGCCTGGGGTTGCTTTACAAGGCGGCCAAGGGCGACATCACGCCGCCTGCTCCCGGACCGTTGTCTGGTGTGCTCAGTCGGATGTTGGCTGTGGATCCTGCCGAACGCCCTTCTGCGTCCGATGCTGTGGACCTGTTGGCCAATCCCCCGGTGGATCGGGCTCGACCAGGCTGGATGGCTCCGGCCATCGCTGCGGCGATCCTGGTGGTGGCGGCCGGTGCGATCGCTGCGGCTGCGTTGACCAGCCCGACGGTCATCATGTCGCCGCCGACGCAGACGGATGCGCAGGTTGTCGCGCCTAGCTTCGACGACGTGGATGTGGATGCGTTCGTCCGTGGCCATTACGCCTTGGTCTCCAGCGACCCGATGTCCGCGTGGGAGAACTTGTCCCCGGACTTTCGGCCGGATGTGACCGAGTACACGCGCTTTTGGGGGCAGTACGACAGCGTGCGGGTGGGGGATGTTTTTGTGGGGCGGGAGGATGACCGGTTCACGGCGGACGTGCAGTTGACGTTCGTGCAGGGCGGCACGGAGACCGTCGAGACGTACCGCCTGCGCCTGCAACCGGTGGACGGCAACCTCCAGATCGTGGCATCGGAACAAATCTCCTAACAGCAGCCCTACGCCACAAGCGCCAAAAGCTGCTACGCGCCGAAGGCGCGAGCCGAAGCGGCTAGCGCCCACGGGAAGGGCCTCGGTTTCTTTCCCCGTCCGGCCTGG
>NZ_JBBEGC010000029.1:0-73936 GCF_037401995.1 Saccharothrix sp. CCNWYY140 | reverse complement strand
CGCCGCGCGGCAGGCCCCCGGGGGGAAGGGCGTCGATTTCTTTCCCCGTCCGGCCTGCCGGAGGCAACCACACTTGGTCCGTTTTCGCAACCGGAAAAGCTGGTTGCAAAAACGGACCAAGCGCGGTTGGGCTTCGCCCAGGCCGGACGGGGAAAGAAACCGAGGCCCTTCCCGTGGTCGCTGCCGCTCGGCGGAACGCAAGAGCTCCCCGCCCTTCGGGCGTAACGCCTTCGGCGGAAAAGCGCGCCTTCGGCGGGAAGTACGCGGCGGTCGAGCGGCGGCGTCGAGGTGGACGTCGGGATCGCCGTGAAAAGCGCCAGGCCCGTGCCGCCGGGGGGGCGAGCGGCACGGGCCTGGCATGGGGGGAGGGGAGAGAGGGGCGCTGGACAGGGGTCCGGCAGCGCCCGGGTCTGGTCGAGCTCGGTGAAGCCGCGGTCAGCGGCCCAAGGTCATGAGCAGGTCGGAGGCGGCCTCGTAGGTCGGGGGTAGGGGTTCCAGCCAGACCTTTGCCGGGCCGGTCGGTGCCACGTGCGGGTCCACCGACAGGCGGTCCGCCGTCAGGATGCGCAAGTTGAGCAGGGCCCGGTGCAGGCGTTCGTCGCGCTTGAGCAGCACGGCCGCCACCGAAGGGCCGATGGAGGCGATCGTCTCCCCCGAGTCGAACACCTCGCGCAGTGCGTCGGCCAGCAGGGTCATCGCCACCACCCGCGACCAGCCCGACGTCCGGCTCAGGTCCAGGCGGACCAGGGCCAGCACGTAGTCGTCGCGGCCGGACGCTCGGTTCTCCGCGTAGACCTCGCGCAGGCGGGTGCGCAGGTACGCGCCGGTCGCCAGGCCGGTCAGGGGGTTGTCCGCCGCGCAGTTCGCCGCCTGCCTCGACATCACGTCGCCCCAGCCCAGTGCCGTGGCGCGCAGCATCCGGGCCGGGATGGCGTCCACGTTCGGCGACACGATGCCGGTGGAGCCCGGTGGCTCGGACAGGACCGCGTGCAGCGCGGCCAGGTCCAGCAAGGTCTCCGCCAGGCCGGCTCCCGCCTCCGCTCGCGCGCTGCCCAAGCGGTACAGCGCGGCGCTGGGGTCGGTCGAACTCGACAGGACCTCGCACACCTCGTCCACCGCGGCCAGCGGCCAGTCGGCCGGGTAGGCCCAGCCCGCTGCCGTCGTCGCCGTGCGCCACCTGGATCTCAGGGCACGCGCCTGTTCGCCGGAACGCCGCGCGTCGGAACGCCGATCCGCGCCGCCCTTGGCTGCTTCCCGCACACCCACCCGGATGCCTCCTCGACCTGGGGATTCGAATACGGGACGTCGCCGCCCCTCATCCATGACGGCAGTCCGGGTCCCCAGTTGGGGGGTTCGACGTGACTGTCCTCGATGCGGTAGGTCACACTGGGCGCGCGAGGAGGGAAACACACGTGGCGACCGTTCCTGCTGAAGTCCAGGGACCGAGCGACGCGGAGCTGATCGACTCCGTGCGCGGCGGGGCGATCGACGCCTACGGGCAGCTCTACGAGCGCCACGTGAGCGCGGCCTACAACCTGGCCCGCCAGCTCACCCGCTCGTCCGCCGAGGCCGACGACCTGGTCTCCGACGCCTTCGCCAAAGTGCTCGACACGCTGCGCGCCGGTCGCGGGCCGGACTCGGCGTTCCGCGCCTACCTGCTCACCGCGCTGCGGCACACCGCCTACGACAAGACCCGGCGGGACAAGAAGGTCGACCTGGCCGAGGACGTGTCCGAGGTCGCGCCCGAGCAGACCGCCGTGCCCTTCCGGGACACCGCCGTCGCCGGGTTGGAGCGCTCGCTGGCCGCCAAGGCGTTCGCCCGGCTGCCCGAGCGGTGGCAGACCGTGTTGTGGCACACCGAGATCGAGGGCCAGTCGCCCGCCGACGTCGCGCCCCTCCTGGGGCTGACCGCGAACGGCGTGTCCGCGCTGGCCTACCGCGCCCGCGAGGGCCTGCGCCAGGCCTACCTCCAGGTGCACCTCGCGGAGACGAGCGCCGAGCGCTGCCGCGCCACCGTCGACCGGCTCGGCGCGTGGACCCGCGGCGGACTGTCCAAGCGGGAGACCACCCAGGTCGAGGCGCACCTGGACGAGTGCGCGGACTGCCGTTCGCTGGCCGCCGAGCTGGCCGACGTCAACGGGGCGCTGCGCGCGTTCGTGGCGCCACTGGTGCTGGGCGTCGGCGCGGCGGGCTACCTGGCGGCGACGGCGACCACCGCCAAGGCCGCGACCGTGGTCGCGGTGGGCGCGGGTGCCGGCGGGGCCGCGACGGCGGCGTCGGCCGCGCCCCGGCAGATGCTCGGCACGGCCGCGTCGGTCGCGGCGCTCGCGGTCGCCGTGGTGATCGGCCTGTCCTCGGGCGGCGAGCAGCAGGTGCCGGCCGCTCAGGTCGTGCCGCCGCCCGCCTCCAGCCAGCCGACCCAGTCGCCACCGCCGCCGGCGCAGTTGCCGCCACCGCCGTCCTCGGAACAGCCCTCCCCCGAGCCGACGCCGGCGCCGACGACCGAGCAGCCCACCCCGGAGCCCGCGCCCCCGTCACCGCAGCCGCAGCCGGAACCCCAGCCCGAGCCGGAACCCGAGCCGCAGCCCCAGCCGACGCCGCCGACGCTCGTGCCGACCGTGCCCAGCGGGTTCACCCTGCGGCCCGACGAGCCGCCGGTCGCGCTGCCGATCACCGTCCGCAACACCGGCGAGACCACGTCCGACCCGGCCACCGCCGCGCTCCTGCTGCCGCCGGGCGTGCAGGCGGTCGGCCCCGGCAACTCCTTCGCCGGGCAGCGGCTGGTCCAGCTCGACGGCGCACCCGACCAGACCGTGGGCTGCCCCGCGGGCCGCGGTGAGATCACCTGCGCCACGGAACGCGGCATCGCGCCCGGCGGCTCGGCGACGTTCGTGTTCCGGCTCAAGGTCGACCACGACTACGAGGGCGGCTCGGCCGTCATCACCGGCACGATCAGCGCGGGCACGGCGATGTCCGTGGACGTCCGGGTCGACGTGGCCGTCCAGCCCGCCGACGACGACCTCGACCTGGCCGTGCACAAGTGGCACCACGGGTACTGGGACCCGCGCATCGACATCCGCGCCACCAACACCGGCGGCAGCGCGCGCACGCTGCGGCTGGTCGTCGAGTCGGACGAGAACGTCCACGTGGTGGCCATGCGCCCGGACTGCGAGCAGAGCGACCACCGGGTCACCTGCGAGCACCCGCTCAAGCGGGGCGAGTCGTTCCGCCTGTCGGTGTGGGCGTTCGGGCTGCCGTACCGGGGCGGGAACGTCACCGTCACCGGCACCCTGGGCACCGCGTCGGAGACCGTCGTGGTGCCGATCGGGCTGAACCCCGGCGAGGGCGAGGGCTACGTGCCCGAGCCGCCGGTGATCGTCCCGGAACCGCCGGTCGTCGCGCCGAAGCCCACCGTGCCGCCGCGCACCACCGACCCCACGACGCCGAGCCCGGAGCCGACGACCCCGTCGCTGCCCCTGCTGCCCCTCCCGACGGCGCCCACGACGACGGAACCGCCGACGACCACGCAACCGCCGGGCACCACGGACCCGACGACCCCGCCGCCGACCCGCAAGGAGCCGCCGGGCCGCACCGACCCGCCGTGCCAGCCGTGGGTGCCCCCGGGGCTGCTGCGCGACCTGCTACCGGATCTCTGCCGGACCCCTTCGTGATCGGTTCGGGACGGCCGTGGGTAGGCTGCCCCGGTGCTGCCACTCGTGCGCAGGGCCTTCAGCCGTCTTCCGGAACCGGTCCGCTTCCTGATCAACAAGCACCGTGAGCTGATCAGATTCGCCGTCGTCGGCGGCACGACCTTCCTCATCGACAACGGCATCTGGTACGCCCTGAAGCTGACCGTCCTCCAGGACAAGGTGGTCACGGCCAAGGCGATCGCCGTGCTGGTGGCGGTGATCTCCTCCTACGTGCTCAGCCGCGAGTGGTCCTTCCACACCCGGGGCGGCCGGGAGCGCCACCACGAGGCCGCCCTGTTCTTCATCGTCAGCGGCCTGGGCATCGCGGTGAACCTCGCGCCGCTGTACGTGTCACGGCACGTGTTCGACCTGCACAGCGAGATCGCCGACTTCGCCAGCGGCTCGGTGATCGGCATGCTGGCGGCGACGGCGTTCAAGTTCTGGGCCATGCGCAAGGTCGTGTTCCCGGAAGCCGGCGCGCGGCCCGACGTGCGGCCCCTGCGCGTGGTCCCCGACGACGAGCGCGAAGTGGCCTGACCCACCCGCTCCCCGTGGCTTCGGCCACACCCCACGCAGCGGCGTGAACAGCGCTTTCACCCGATCTCCGTACACTGCCTGGAGTGTCCGTAGTCGAGAGCGTCGTCCGCCGCCTGCCCGAGCCGCTGCGCAAGATCGCGCTGCGGCACCGTGAGCTGCTGAAGTTCGCCCTGGTCGGCGGCACGTGCTTCATCATCGACACGGCGATCTTCCTGACCCTGAAGACCACCGTGCTCACCGAGAAGCCGGTGACCGCGAAGATCGTCGCCACCCTCGTCGCCACGATCGTGTCGTACGTGCTCAACCGCGAGTGGTCGTTCCGGACCAGGGGCGGACGCGAACGCCACCACGAGGCCGCGCTGTTCTTCCTGGTCAACGGGCTGGCGATCGGCATCAACTCGGTGCCGCTGTGGGTGTCCCGCTACCTGCTGCACCTCCAGGAACCGCACGTCAGCAGGCTCGTGGAGGAGATCGCCGACTTCGCCAGCGCCCAGATCCTGGGCACGGTGATCGCGATGGCGTTCCGCTGGTACAGCTACAAGAAGTGGGTGTTCCCGGAGGCCGACTACCGTCCCCGGGCGAAGCGCTCCTACGACTCGCCCGACGACGAAGAGGCCCTGGGCCACTCCTGACGGCTCACCCGCGGAGCAGTTCCAACGCGGCGTCGTGCAGGTGCCCGTTGGTGGACAGCACGTTGCCGCCGTCGAACCGGTCCACGCCCGAGAGGTCGCTGAACCGCCCGCCCGCCTCGCGCACCAGCACCTGGAACGGAGCCACGTCCCACGGGTTCACGATCGCCTCGGCGGCGATGTCGATGGCCCCCTCAGCGACCAGGCAGTGCTGCCAGAAGTCGCCGAACGCCCGGTTCTCCCAGCAGGCGTCCACCAGCCGCAGGTACGCCTCCCGCGAGTGGTGCTCGACCCAGGAGCCGAGGTGCGTGGTGGACAGGTAGGCGTCGGACAGGTCGCGGACCTGCGAGACGCCGATCTCCCGCTCGCCGGTGGCGTCCCTCGTGTGCGCCCCGAGCCCTTCGGCGGCCCACCACCGGCGGCCCAACGCGGGCGCGCTGACCACGCCGACCCGGGGCGTCCCGTCGACGACCAGGGCGATGAGCGTCGCCCACACGGGGACCCCGCGCAGGAAGTTCTTGGTGCCGTCGATCGGGTCGACCACCCAGGTGCGCCCGCTGCCGACCTCGCCACCGCGCTCCTCGCCCGCCACGTCGTCGCCGGTCCCGGCGAGCAGGGCGCGGATGGCGTCCTCGACGGCCACGTCGGCGTCGGTCACGGGCGTCCGGTCGGGCTTGCGCTCGACCACGAGGTCACGGGCGCGGAACCGGGCGGTGGTGATCGCGTCGGCCGCGTCGGCCAGGCGCAGGGCGAGCGCGAGATCGGTGGACACGCGGCCGATCGTGCCACGCCCGGCTCTCGGACCTGATCGCAACCCCGACAGCCCCGCCGGCCGCCGCGGACCCGAGGCCGGCGCGTGGGTGGGGGCGGTACCGGTCGGGCCTACGCTGGGTGGCGTGAGCGTGGTCTTGTTGGCTGAGGACGATCCGGCGATCGCGGAGCCCTTGTCCCGGGCGTTGCAGCGCGAGGGGTACCAGGTGCAGGTCGTCGGGGACGGGCCCGGCGCGTTGGAGGCCACCTCGCACGGCGGTGTCGACCTGCTGGTGCTCGACCTCGGGTTGCCCGGCATGGACGGCCTGGAGGTGTGCCGCCGGCTGCGGGCCGGTGGGCGCGGGGTGCCCGTCCTCATGCTCACCGCCCGGTCCGACGAGGTGGACTTCGTGGTCGGGCTGGACGCCGGCGCGGACGACTACGTCGCCAAGCCCTTCCGGCTCGCCGAGCTGATGGCCCGCATCCGGGCCCTCCTCCGCCGTCGCGCGCCCGGGACCCTGGAGGTCAACGGGGTGCGCATGGACCTCGCCGCCCGCCGGGTCACCGTGGACGGGCAGGAGGTCCAGTTGGCCAACAAGGAGTTCGAGCTGCTGCGCGTGCTCATCCAGCGGGCCGGACAGGTCGTGCACCGGGACGAGATCCTCTCCGAGGTCTGGAACGACCCCGAGCTCAAGAGCAGCAAGACGCTCGACATGCACATGTCGTGGCTGCGCCGGAAGCTCGGGGACGTGCGGTCCGTCGAACGCCGCATCGCCACCGTGCGCGGTGTCGGTTTCCGGTTCAACACCGCGGACTGATGCGCCGCCGCATCCTGCGAGCCATCCTGCTCGCCGTCGCCGTCACCGGGTTCGCGCTCGGCATCCCCCTCGGGTACACCGCCCTGCGGCTGGTGGAGGACGGGGCGCGCGGCGACCTGTCGGTGCGGGCGCAGCGGATCGCCGCGCTCATCGACGACCAGATCGCGACCGGCCAACCGATCGACCTCGCGCCGGTCGAGGTGGGTGTGCCGGAAGGCGGGCACCTCGTGGTGACGTCGGCCGGTGGGCGCCAAGAGCTCGGGAAGGCGCCCGGCCGCGACCCGCTGTCGGTCGAGGTGCCGATCGCGCAGCAGGGGACCGTGCGGCTGGAGGTGCCGTCGGGGCCGATGCACACGTCCCAGTACCAGGTGGCGGGGCTGGTCGTGCTGCTGGTGGTGTTGTCCGTGGGCACGGGGACCGTGGTCGCGACGGTGACCGCGCGCAAGCTGGCCGCCCCGTTGCGGCACGTGGCGGTGCGCGCGGCCCGGCTGGGCGCGGGCGACTTCCGGCGGGACGACCGGCGGCACGGCGTCGAAGAGCTGGACCTGGTGGCCGAGGCGCTGGACCGGTCCGCCGGCGCGTTGGCGCTGCTGGTGCAGCGGGAGCGCGAGCTGGTCGGTGACGTCTCGCACCAGCTGCGCAGCAGGCTGACGGCGTTGCAGCTGCGTTTGGAGGCCTTGGCGGATCACCCGGACGCCGACACGGCGGCGGAGGCGCGGGCCGCGTTGGAGCAGGCGGAGCGGTTGGCGGAGGTGCTCAACGAACTGCTGGCGGCGGCACGCGCGGCACGGGCCGTGGGCGCGGAGCCACTGGACCTGCGGACCGAGCTGACCGCGATCGCCGAGGAGTGGCGGGAACCGTTGCGGGGCGGAGGTCGTGCGCTGCGGGTTCGGGTGCCGGAGGGGTTGCTGGCCCGGGCGACGCCGGCGCGGTTGCGCGAGGCCATCGGGGTGCTGCTGGACAACGCCCTGCGGCACGGCGAGGGCCAGGTCGTGGTGTCGGCACGCCGGGACGAGGGGACCGTGGTCGTCGAGGTCGCCGACAGCGGGGCCGGCGTGCCCGACGAACTGGCCGGGCACATCTTCGAACGCGGCGTGTCCGGCGGCGGGTCGACCGGCGTGGGCCTGGCGCTGGCGCGGGCGCTGGTCGACGCGGACGGCGGCCGGCTCGAACTGTCCACCGCCCGACCCGCGACCTTCGCCGTCTACCTGCCGGTGCCCAAGGCCGACGACGTGGTCGGCGTGACCTGGCGCTCCGACCTCAGCCCTCGGTAGCCGGAGCTTCGGCGGGCTCGGCCGGCTTGGCAGCAGTCGGCGCGGCGGTCGCGGTGCCAGCGGTCGGCGCGCTGGCGGCCGGTGCGGCGGTCGCAGTCGCGGCGGCGGTCGCGGTGCCTGCCGCGGTTGCGGAGGCGGTCGCGGTGCCGGAGGCGGTCGCGGCTGAGACCGGTTGCGTTGTGTCGGCGGGTGGTTCGGGTTCGTCTTGTTGCGGCAGCAGGCCGACCGCGCCCCGGACCACCTGCGCCCACACGAGCCGGCCGAACAGGTAGTGGCACGCCACGTCCTCGCTGCTGAACCGGGCCCAGTCGTAGCGGTTGCCCTGCTCGCGCCAGAACACCTCGAAGCCCTCGTCGTCGCGGACCAGGCACCACGTGTTGTCCGCCTCGGCCCCGATCGACACGACCTCCGCGGGCACGCCCACGGCCAGCAGCCAGCCCTGGATGGACTCGGCGTTCATCGAACCTCCTCCAGGTACCCGAAGGCGACCAGCTCGGCCACCGCGTAGGTCGTCCGGTACCGCACCCCGCCGCCGGGCTGCCCGAACCACTCGGCGGACAGCGTGAACCACACCGGCAGCTCGCGCAGCACCCGGTAGCGGTGGTAGCCCGCGTCCAACGCGGCCGGCGGCAACGAACGCTCGCGGAACGGCGTGCCCCACTCGGACAGCACCCGCCCCTCGGGCGTGCCGAACCGGTCCAGCTCGACCCCCACCGCGAGCACGCCGGGCTGCCCGGCCTCGTACCCGCCCTCGGGGAACAGCTCACCCGGCGGCCACGCGTACTCCGGCGGGTCCGCGCGGACCAGGAACCGGCGGTCCCAGTCGCGTTCGTGCATGCCGGCCAGGGCGTCGTAGTCGTGCAGCAGCTCGGCGTCCGGCTCGTCGCCCGGACCGTGGACGAACCGCGGCAGCGGACGCGCGGACGCGTCGACCAGGTCGCCGTCGGGGTGCCCCTGCGGCTCGAACCGGAGACCCGAGGCGAACTCCTGCTCCTCGGACGGCGTCGGCAGCTGGCGGGCGGGGGTGCGCCGGGCGGGCGGCAGGGTGCCGCCGGGGAACATGTGCAGCAGGAACAGCGCGACGGACTCGTCGCTGGGCTGCGCGGTCTGGGCGGCCTTCTGCGGTGCGCCGGGCAGTTCCAGCGACACCGCCGGACCCGTCCCGAGCACGCCGGACATCGACCCGTACGCCGACCCGCCCGCCGGGTAGCCCTGGCCGGTGTAGCCGTGGGCCGGGGTGCCGGGAGCGGCCTGGCCCGGGGTCCAGCCCGGCAGGAACGCCTGCGCCTGACCGCCGCGGACCAGGATGTCGCGGGCCAGCGGCAGGACGGCGAGCCCGTAGGCGGCCTGTTCCGCGGCCTTGGCGGCGTCCTTGGCCGGGTCCTTGGTCGCGCCGGCGGCATCCTTCGCCTGACCGCCCTGACCACCCTGGTTCTGGCTGTTCTGGCTGTTCTGGGCGCTCTGGTTCTGCGAGCTCTGGGTGTTCTGGCTGCCGCTCTGGCCCTGGTTCGCGCTCGAACCCGCCTGGCTCGACCCGCCCTGGCCCACACCACCCTGACCGGACCCGCCCGCGCCGGCACCGACCTGTCCGGCCCCACTCTGGCCGGCACCGACCTGCCCGGCACCAACCTGAGCCGCACCAGCGGGTGCGCTCGCGGTCGGCTGCCCGGCGCGAGCCGCCTGCTGCCCTGCCTGGGACTGCGCCTGGTTCGCGGCCTGACTCGCAGCCTGGCCGGCGGCAGCCGGGGACTGGGCAGCCGCAGCCGCACCACTCGCCGCCGCACCGGCAGCTGGAGCGGACACGCCACCGCCGCTCACCCCACCGCCAAGCCCACCGCCGCCGAGCCCACCAGTGCCAAGCCCACCACCGCCGCCGAGGCCACCACCCAGACCGCCACCGGCACCACCGGGACCACCCAAGCCGGGTCCCTGCGGCGCGTTCGGCGTGGCCGGCTGGGCGGCAGGTGCGTGCGGGGCTTCGGTCGGCAGCAGGGGACGGTCGAGGATCGCCGCCGCCGACTGGGTCACGGTGTCCGCCGCACGCCCGACCGTCTCCACCGCCGGCTGGACCGGACCGTTCCCGCCCAGCACCGGCGACGCGATCTGCTCCACCAGACCGGGTGCCTGCTGCGGCCGTCCGGGGCCGTCCGCACGCCCGTGCGGACCCTCGCCACCGTGCGGACCCTCGCCACCGTGCGGACCGCCGTTGCCGGGCAGCACATCGGCCGCCCCCTGCACGGTCCGGCCGACGGTGTCCGCCGCGCCCTGCGCGGTGTCGCCGACGACCTCCACCGCGCCGTTCACCACCTGGCCGGTCGTGTTGAGCACGGGGTTCACCACCCCGGCCACGGGCGCGGCGACCGTCTCCACCAACCCGCCGAGCAGCCCACCACCACCCTGAGCCGGCTGCCCCGCAACAGGCTGCCCCGCAACCGACTGACCGGGAACCGACTGACCCGGAACCTGCTGGCCCGGAACCTGCTGGCCCGGAACCTGCTGACCAGGCCCGCCCTGGGGCTGGCCACCGTCGAGGATGCCGCCCACCAGCCCAACGGGACCGCCCTGGTTCCCACCACCGAGCAGCCCACCACCGAGCAGCCCACCCGAGGAAGAACCACCGCGCCCATCGGAAGCACCAGGACCAGCCGGGGCCGCATCGGGAGAAGGCCCGTGCACGCCGGGGTTCACGTCCAGCAGCGGTCGACCGCCGACCTGGACGCCGCTGTCCAGCCGGACCGCCTGGGTCAGCGTGTCCGTCAGGTGCGCCACGTTGGCCGCCGCGCCGCGCACCGCCGTGTCCAGGCCCAGCAACGCGGTCGGGTGGCCGGCCGCCGCGGCCTGGTTGGCGGCGTCGTTGTTCTTGGCCAGGTTGACCAGTTCGCGGACCAGTTCGACCTTGGCCGCGCCGACCTGCTGCGCGGCGTGGTCCAGGCGGTCGGCGGCGGCGTTGCAGCCGCGCACGGCCTGGTTGAGCTTGCCGTCCGGGCCGGTGAACGACGACCAGCGGCGGCGGGCCGCGTCGCCGGTCTCGCCGGACAGGCCGGTCAGCGCCCGGGACGCCGCGCCGTCGGACTCGCCGGCCAGCGCGGAGAGCTTGGTGCCCGCCTCGCGCCACGCGGCGGCGGACGAGCGCAGCGCGTCCTCGTCGGCCTGCGGCCAGGTCACGCCCGCCTTCGCGGCGACCTCGGCCAGCTCGGCCGGCAGCTCGATGCCCATCCCGTGCCCCTTTAGATCGCGCCGAAGGAGGTTGCGGTGCCGTCTTCCGCCGCGCGGTAGGTGCGGGCGGTCTCGGTGAGGCGTTCGCCGATCCCGTCGAACTCGCGGCCGAGGTCGCCGAGGCCGGTGAGGGCGTCGGTGGACGGCTGGACGTGCGAGGAGGCGAAGCTCTGCCCGATGGCGTCGGAGCCCCAGCAGGCGCCGAACGAGTCGAGCACGCCGCCCAGGTCGCCGAAGATCGTCCCGGCCCGCTCGGCGAACGCGCCGAAGTCCGCGGCGCCGGCGGTCAGCTTGGCGAGGTCGGTCTCGAAACCGCTCATCTCGGTCCCCCGGTGGTCTCGACGTTCAGCCAGTCGCGCTGCTCGAAGTCCTCGTCGTCGTCGACCACCGGCCGCCGCTTGGGCGCGGGCGGGACGATCTCCTCCGGCCGCAGGTCGGCCGTGCCGCGCACGAGGGCTTCGGGGTCGGTGCCGGCGGGCAGCACCGGGGCCATCGCCCGGTAGGTCCGCTCGGCGGCCCGGGCCGCGGCCTCCTGGGTGGTCCGCACGATCACCTGGGCGAGCTGAGCGGGCCGCAGCCGGTAGGCGGCGTCGGTCAGCTCCAGGTCGGTGAGCGCGCCCTGGGCGCCGACGGTCGCGGTGACCGTGCCGTCCGGGCTGGTCGCGGACGCGGTCACCTTCGCCAGGTCGCGCTGCACGGACGCGAGCTGGTCCCGGCTGCGCCGGTAGTCGGCCAGCAGCTCGTCAACCTGGGCTCGGTGCTCGGTCGTCACGGCCACCTCCGGTCTGCGCCGTCGCCGGGCATGGTCGTCGGTCGCGCGTTGGACGTTACGACCCCCTACCCCGGTTCCCGCCCCTCCGGACCGATTTCAGACCTCGCGGCGGACCAGTGCCCGGTTCGTGCCCTTTCGTTCCACCAGGCCGAATCCGGCGTCCAGGAACATGGCCAGCGTGCCGTGGTAGAGGTCGCCGGAGCCCTTCTTCGCGCCGCCCGTGTCCACCGGGTAGCCCTCGACGTGCTTCGCGCCCCGGCCGGCCGCGTAGGAGACCGCTTCCTCCAGCAGGAACTTCGCCACCCCGCGCCGGCGGGCGGTGCGGTGGATGAAGAAGCACGTGACCGACCACGTGTCGGCCGGGTACTCGCCGGCGGCGGCCTTCATCGTGGCCAGGCGCGGGTAGTACGGCCGGGGCGCGACGGCGACCCAGCCGAGCGCGGCTTCGTCCTCCACAGCCAGGACGCCGAGCGGGTCGCCGAGGCGGGAGTGCAGGAAGTCGCGGTTGCCGTCGCCCTGGCCGGCCCGCCAGTCGGCGCGGTCGCGGAGGAAGAAGGTGCACCAGCAGCCGGTGACCGCGCCGTTGGGGCCGAACAGGTCCACCAGCAGCGGCCACGTGTCCGCGGTCAGCTCGACGGCCTTCATCCGCGCAGCGCCCGCACCACCCGCGACGGGCTGGGACGACCCAGCTGCTGGGCCATCCAGGCGCTGGTGTCGCACAGCTTGTCCAGGTCGACGCCGTGGGCGACGCCCAGGCCGTCGAGCATCCAGACCAGGTCCTCGGTGGCCAGGTTGCCGGTCGCGGACTCGGCGTAGGGGCAGCCGCCCAGGCCGCCGGCCGACGAGTCCACCGTCCGCACGCCCGCCAGCAGCGCCGCGTACGTGTTGGCCAGGGCCTGCCCGTAGGTGTCGTGGAAGTGCACGGCGAGCTGGTCCACCCGGTCGAAGCCGCGGATCAGCGCGGTGACCTGGCCGGGCGTGGCGACGCCGATCGTGTCGCCCAGGGACAGCTGGTCGCAGCCCATGTCCAGCAGCCGCTTGCCCACGCCCACGACCTGCTCGCGCGGCACGGCCCCTTCCCACGGGTCGCCGAAGCACATCGACACGTACCCGCGCACCTTCAGGCCCTCGGCCCGCGCCCGCGCCACGACCGGGTCGAACATGGCGAACTGCTCGTCCAGCGACGAGTTGAGGTTCTTGCGGGCGAAGGTCTCCGTGGCGGAGGCGAAGATCGCGATGTGGTCGACGCCCGCCTTCAGCGCCCGGTCCAGGCCGCGCTCGTTGGGCACCAGGACGGGGTAGCTCACGCCGTCCCGCTTGGTCAGGCCCGCGAGGAGCTCCTCGGCGTCGGCCAGCTGCGGCACCCACTTGGGGTGCACGAAACTGGTCGCCTCCAGGACGGTCCCGCCCGCGTCCGCGAGCCGGTCCAGGAACTCCAGCTTCACGCCGACCGGCACGACCGCGCTCTCGTTCTGGAGGCCGTCGCGGGGACCGACCTCCCAGATCGTCACGCTCTCCGGCAGGCCCTCGCCGCCGACCCGGTCCGGCAGACCGACCTCACGCGCGCCCATCCCCGACCCTCTCCCCCGGCTGGAAGTCGTCGTCCGGGTTGCTGTTGATCTCCCGGTACAGCAGGGAGTGCACCTTCTCCACGCCCGGGATGTCGTCGAACTCCAGCGGCTCGTCGGACGAGGACTCCACGATCAACGTGCCGCACCCGAGCACCCGGTCCGGCAGGGACTGCTGGAAGCGGACGCTGCTGATGCGGTCGTGCGGGATGTCCAGCCCGGTGCGCTTGAGGACGCCTTCCCGGTACATCACTCGGTCGCTGGTGACGATGAAGTGCGTGGTGCGCCACCGGACCACCGGCACCAGCGTCAACCAGACGACCACGGCCGCCGCCACCACGCCGACCACGAGCCACGCGACCTGCCCCCAGTCGGTCAGCACGGCCAGGGCGACCGCCGCCGCGACCACGACGACCAGGGCGAGGACTGGGACGACCAGGGTCTTCCAGTGCGGGTGCTTGTGGAGCACGACGTGCTCGCTGGGGCTGAGCAGGTCGTCCGGGTAGGCCACGGCGGTCCTTTCGCGTCAGCGCTGGTGGCCCTCACCGTACCCGCAGGTGCACCACGTCCCCGGCGGAAACCGGGTGGTCGACCCCGTCGTCGTCGCGAACCAGCAACGTGCCGTCGACCTCCAGGTCCTGGGCCGTGCCCGACAACTGCCCACCGGACAGGTCCACCCGGACCCGACGCCCCAATGTCGAACACTCCCGCACGTACTCGTCGTACAACCCGGACACGTGCGGGTCCCCGTGAGCATCCCGCCAAGCACGCTCAAGGTGGGCCAACTCGTCCAGCAGGGTGGTGGCGACCTCGGTGCGGTCCAGCGGCCGGTCGGTGTGATCGGCGAGACTGGTCGGCTCCAGCCCACCCGCGCCCGGTTCGATCCCTTCCGGCAATTTGTCCACGTTCAGCCCGATCCCGACGACAACGGAGTGATCGGCGGTGATCTCGGCCAGGACCCCAGCCGCCTTGCGGTCGCCGACAAGCAGGTCATTCGGCCACTTCAAGGTGGCTTGGACGCCCACCGACGCCGCCGTGCGCACGAGGGCCACCCCGGCGATCAAGGTCAACCACGGGAGGCGCTGTGGCGGCACGCCCTCGGGCTTGAAGAGCGCGCTGAGGTAGATCCCACCACCGGGTGATGTCCACGAGCGCCCCCGCCGCCCCTGGCCGGCCGTCTGCTCCTCGGCGATGAGGACGGACCGGTCCTGGGTTTCGTGGCGCAGGTCGGCGTTGGTCGACCCCGTGGAGGCGACCACGTCGAGCTTGGCGTAGTGCGTGCCGACGAGCCGGTGGCGGAGAACTTCGGCGTCCAGTGGCGTGCTCACGCGTGCAGCCTAGGAGCGACCCGCCCCGCGCGCTGTCGGAGCGGTGTGGAGGCGGGGCGGGCCGCTTGCGATCAAGCTTGCAACCTCCAGCGCGCTAGAGGTCAAGCCCCGCTGACGCCGCAGGCGAACCCGGCGCTTTCCCCGCGAGGCCGCCGTCGGCTTGTCGCGTCGCCTTTTCCGCCGATCAGCTCTTCCGATCGGCGGAAAACGCGGCGCGACGAGCCGACTTTCGGGCGGCGCGAGCCGCGCGACGGAGTCGCGCCATTGGACACAGTGAGCTGGGCTACTCACGGGTACCTCACGTGGCGGGTCTGGTTAAGCTGCCCGTTCATGAGCAGTGCGACCGCCCCCATCGGCGAGGAGCCGGACGTCCACACCACGGCCGGCAAGCTGGCCGACCTGTACCGCCGCAACGACGAGGCCGTGCACGCCGGGTCCGCGCGGGCGGTGGAGAAGCAGCACGCCAAGGGCAAGAAGACCGCGCGCGAGCGGATCGAGCTGCTGCTCGACCCGGGTTCGTTCGTCGAGCTGGACGAGCTGGCCCGGCACCGCTCGACCAACTTCGGCCAGGAGCGCAACCGCCCGTACGGCGATGGCGTGGTCACCGGCTACGGCACGGTCGACGGCCGCCCGGTGTGCGTGTTCAGCCAGGACGTGACCGTCTTCGGCGGCTCGCTCGGCGAGGTCTACGGCGAGAAGATCGTCAAGGTGATGGACCTGGCCATCAAGACGGGTCGCCCGATCGTGGGAATCAACGAGGGCGGCGGCGCGCGCATCCAGGAGGGCGTCGTCTCGCTCGGCCTCTACGGCGAGATCTTCCGCCGCAACGTGGCCGCCTCCGGCGTCGTCCCGCAGATCTCGCTGATCATGGGCGCGAACGCGGGCGGGCACGTGTACTCGCCGGCGCTGACCGACTTCGTGGTGATGGTCGACCAGACCTCGCACATGTTCATCACCGGCCCGGACGTGATCAAGACCGTCACCGGCGAGGACGTGGGCTTCGAGGAGCTGGGCGGCGGGCGCACGCACAACACCAAGTCCGGCAACGCGCACTACCTCGGCTCGGACGAGGAGGACGCCATCTCCTACGTCAAGGAGCTGCTGTCCTTCCTGCCCGCGAACAACATGTCCGAGCCGCCGGTGTTCGACGCGCCCGACGACCTGGTGCACGGGTCGGTCGAGGACTCGATCACCGACGAGGACCGCGAGCTGGACACGCTGATCCCGGACTCGGCGAACCAGCCCTACGACATGCACGAGGTCATCACCCGCGTGCTGGACGAGGGCGAGTTCCTGGAGGTCCAGCCGCTGTTCGCGCCGAACATCCTGATCGGTTTCGGCCGGGTGGACGGCCACTCGGTCGGCGTGGTGGCCAACCAGCCGACCCAGTACGCGGGCTGCCTGGACATCGACGCCTCGGAGAAGGCGGCGCGGTTCGTGCGGACCTGCGACGCGTTCAACATCCCGGTGCTGACGTTCGTGGACGTGCCCGGCTTCCTGCCCGGCACCGACCAGGAGTGGAACGGCATCATCCGGCGCGGCGCGAAGCTGATCTACGCCTACGCGGAGGCGACCGTCCCGCTGGTCACCGTGATCACCCGCAAGGCGTACGGCGGCGCGTACGACGTCATGGGCTCCAAGCACCTGGGCGCGGACATCAACCTGGCGTGGCCCACGGCGCAGATCGCGGTCATGGGCGCGCAGGGCGCGGCGAACATCGTGCACCGCAAGACGCTGGCGAACGCCGCCGCCGAGGGGCAGGACGTCGAGGCGCTGCGGGCGCAGTTGCAGCAGGAGTACGAAGACACGCTCTGCAACCCCTACGTGGCCGCGGAACGTGGTTACATCGACAGTGTGATCCCGCCGTCCTACACCCGGTCCTACGTCGCTCGGGCGCTGTCGATGCTGCGGGACAAGCGCGAGACCCTGCCGCCCAAGAAGCACGGGAACATCCCGCTGTGATCGAGCCGGAGGCCGCTGTGCAGACCGAGACCGCTGAGCCCGGACGCCCCTACCTGCGGGTCGTCCGGGGCAACCCGACGGACGAGGAACTGGCGGCCCTCACGGCCGTGGTGACCACCCTGGGCGCCGGCCAGCCGGAGGAGGACGCCCCGCGCCGCTCGGCGTGGTCCGACCCGACCCGGATGGTCCGCCGCCCGCTGCCGCACGGCCCGGGAGCCTGGCGCTCCTCCGCCCTGCCCGGCTGACCTCGCGGGGATTCCCAGCGCCAGGCCTGGCGGGTGTCAGTCGTCGTCGACGAGGCCCGGTGCGGACGACGTGGGCTGTTTTGTCGGTGCCCTCTGGGACAATGGTGTCGGGGGCCGGAGGCCATAGCGGTGTCGGGGGCCGGAGGCCGGAGGCCGCCGTCGTGTCAGCAGTCGACGCGCCTGCTGGTGACCTGGACGCGGTCGCCCAGCACCATCACCTCGCGGCAGCGGACGCCGTCGTGCACGGGGTAGCGGACGAGCATCCACACCGCGCCGTTCGGCGGGTGCAGGTGGGTCGCCAGGACCTCGACGCCGTCCGCGGCCACCGCCAACGGCACCCGCGCCGGGTCTCCCTGCGCGCGCGCCGCGCCGGTCACCATCTCCATGACCCGCAGGTCGTCGCGGTCGGACCGGCTCAGGAACGGCCAGAACGCCACCCCGTACCCGACCGGGTCGGTCGACACCACCACCGCCGCCACCGCGACCACCAGGGCCACGGGCGCGGCCAGCCACCACCGCCGACCGCGAGCCCGGTCGGTCCGGCGGACCACCAGAGCCCAGCGCTGCACGTCTTCGAGGTTGCCCAACCCCGGCCGCACGCGCATCGGTAGTTCTACGCAGCGCCGGCGGGACGCGACCGCCGCTCCAGCCGGCTAGCCGACCACCTCGACGACCACCCGGTCGGGTAGTCCCAGGCCGGCCGGGTCCACCGGGGACTCCGGCTGCCGGATCACCAGCCGTTCCAGCGCGGGCAACTCGGCCAGTTCGGCCAGCTCAGCCGGGTGCGGGATGCCGTAGCACTCGACCGTCTTCAGTCCCGGCCAGCGGGACACGCCCAGCAGCGACCGGCCCGGCGGCCGGTTGTCCACGGCCAGCACGCGCAGCGGCAGGTCCGCCGGGATCGCCCCGAGACCGGTCTCCAGCGCCGGGTGCCGCACGTGCAGGGTGTGCAGGCCCGTGCCCTTGAGGGTGCGCAGGTCGGCGGGCGTGAAGTGCAGGGACAGCTCCTCCACGCCGGTGCGCGCCAACGGCGACAGGTCCCGTATCAGCGGGCACTGGGTGAGGTGCAGGGACCGCAGGGAACGCAGGTGCACCAGCGGTTCCAGCGACTTCAGCACGTCGTTCTGCATCAGCTCCAACCGGCGCAGGCCGGGTGCGGCGGCGACCGGGTCGAGCGGCTTCCAGCCGCCCAGGCAACGCAGGTGGTGCAGGTGCTTGAGGTGGTGGACGTGCCGGATGCGGTGCCAGCCGCGCAGGTCCACGCGCTGGTCGCCGAAGTCCACCTCGGCCAGCACGGTCCGGGCGTAGTCCTCGGGGTCGGGCGAGAGCCGCCACGCGCGCAGCAGCTCGTCCAGCACCACGGACTCGTCCAGCTCGGCGAACGGCTTGATCTTCTCCAGCGCGCCCTCGCCGCCGATCATGGCGATCACCCGCACCACGCACGCCGCCTCGATGTCGGTCAGGCCCTCGGGCGTGTCCGGCAGCAGGTCGCGCACGAACGCGCCGGCCGAGGCCAGGGTCTCGGCGTCGGTCATGGTGGTCGGCGGGATGAGCCGGGCCACCGCGCGCCGCACCTCGTCGCGCACGTCGGGCCGCTTGTCGACCCGGCCGACGACGTCGGCGTGCTCGACGGCCGCCGCCGCGAGCAGGTGCAGCAGGTCGGCCACGCGCGGGTCGTGGCGGGCGGCCTCGTTGCCGTCGAGCAGGCCCGCCAGCACCTCGCCGCTCGGCCGGGCGGGCGTGGGCTATGGCCATCACCACCACGTCGTGCCAGTCGTCGCGGTGGGCGTGGTCGATCAGGGGGTCGAGGTCGCCGGAGTCCACGACCTCCTTGGCGGCCAGGTAGTCGCGGAACGTGCGGTGCACGAACTGGACGTCGCCGTGCAGGGACTCGCGCAGCAGCCCGGTGCGTTCCAGGAACCGTTGCAGCACTTGGGAGGGCTCGGCGTCGTGGGGACGCAGACCGCGCATGGCGCTGCCGATCCACTGGTGCGCCTTGGACTTGGACACGAGCTGGCGGCTGTTGCGCACCAGCGAGTACGCGAACCGTTGCAGGACAACGAGTTGCTCCTCCTTGGAAAACCCGTACCGGTCGTGGTCCACGTGCACGCCGCGCTGCTCGTCCCAGCGGACCAGCAGCAGGTCCAGGGCGGCGTCGTAGAGGGACTTGCGGTCGCGGGGCAGGTGCATGCCGCCGTCCTGGTGCAGCGCGCACAGCAGCCCGCACAGCAGCGGGCTGGACGCGAGCCTGCGCAGATCCGCCCGCGTGGCAAGGGTTTCGGCCAGGCGGTGCTCGCAGGAGGTCAGCCACTCGGCGACCTCCGGCTGCTCGGCGCGGGCGGCGTCGTGCCAGGCGGTGAGGAAGTCCCGGACGCCCTTCGCGGACATCGGGAGCAGGTCGTAGGTGGTGAACCCGGCTTCGCCGAGCCAGTTCTCGTCCACCGCCGAGGGCCGGGTGGACACGACGTAACGGGCCTGCGGGTAGACGGCGACGAGGTCCTCCAGCCACTGCTGGGCTTCCGCGCGGCGCTCCGACCCGAGTTCGTCGATGCCGTCCACCAGCAGCAACGCGGCGCCCCCGCGGAACTGCCCGACGATCCACCGGTCGGGTTTCTCCTCGGCGAGGACGGGCGCGGTGGTGTCCAGGATGCGCTCGGGGGTGGGCAGCGGACCTTCGGCGAACTGCCGCAACGGCACGAAGAACGGAACGAGCCCGTCCCGCGCGGCGGTGAGGGCGAGCCACCGCAGGAACGTCGTCTTCCCCGCCCCCGCCGACCCGCGCAGCAGGACACGGCCCGCGTCCTCGAACGCGGTCGCCGCACCGACCCCGGCACCGGTCAAGGCCTCGTCGTCCCGCCCACCACGCCGTGCCACGGCGAGGCTCACGTACGACCGGTCGAACGAGTGCCGCCCCGGCCCCCGGCCGCGCGCGACGCCGAACAGCTCGAAGGAGCTGGTGGTCCGGATGACGTAGTCGGTGTACCGCAGGGCGAAGTCGGAGGCCTCACGCGAGTCGCGCTCCAGCAACTCGACAACCCCGTCACTGACCCCGACGTGCACATCGCGCATGATCCGATCCACGGACCGCGCCAACTCGGCCAACCCCGCACAACACCCGGCCAACAACAACTCGTAGGCCGCCCGCCCGCCCGCGGTGAACTCCTGGTCAGTGGCCGGCACCCTCTTCGCCAACCTCTCCCCGTTGACCAGATCGGCGGGCTCCTTGGCCAACCGCTCCCACGACACGGCGTCCAGCCCATCCCGAACCGCCTCAACCGCCCGCAACCACTCCTGGTCGGACACCCCGGGAAGTTCGGAGCGCCGCAACCCGGCCAGTTCCTCGGCCACCCGCCGAACAACCCGATCGGGCTTGGCCAACGCCCTGATCCGCCGCCGATCGTCAACCCGGTGCACAAGCCCACCCACACCGTGCTGGAGCAACCCGTCGAACGCCGTCCCGAACACAGCGCCCAACGCACCCGATATCGGGTCGACCACCATTCGCGCCTCCCCACGGACTGGTGCCTACCCCAGCGTAAGCCGATCACCACCCCCACCGCCCCCATCCCACCCGCGCTACGACACCAAGCCGCACCCCCCAGCGCTGACCGGCCCACCACCTGCACGCAACCGGTCCCACACACGGCACGACTTCACTCCCTTCGGCCCTTCGTGACGCGGCTTCCGCCGAATCGCTCAGCTCGCGGCACGCGCGGCTTTGTCGGTCCCCGGTGGGAGAATGGAGACGGGGGCCGGAGGCCGCGCCCAGCGGCGCGAATGGGCTCAACCGTGGGCGAATGGGCTCAACGGTGGGCGGCTCGACGGTCGGCGGCTCAACCGTGGGTGGCTCAACTGCGGGCGGGCGGCTCAACTGCGGGCGGGCGGCTCAACTGCGGGCGGGCGGACAGCGCGGGCCGGGCGGACGGCGCGGGATCGGGCCAGCAGCGCGGGGGCGAGCGAGCGCGGCGGATTGAGCTCGGAGTGACGGCGGGGGCGCGGTTGGCGGCGGGCGAGGTCTATCCGAGCGGCGGGCGGCGTGTGGGTGGGCGGGGTCAGGCCCGGGTCGGTGTGTGTGCGGTGGCTGGGGTCCCCTGTGCGCGAAGGCCCCCCGACAGACAGCCAACCACGGCGGTACGACAAAAACGGGGGCGTTAGGGTTCGGCCGTGCGTTTTGTGCTTGCCTCCGCGTCCCCTGCCCGGTTGAACGTCCTCCGCAACGCCGGGATCGAGCCCGTCGTCCGCGTGTCCGGCGTGGACGAGGATGCCGTCGCCGCCGCGCTCAGCGACCCCACGCCCGGCGAACTGGTCACGGCCCTCGCCCGGGCCAAGGCCGAGGTGATCGCCGCCGACGAGGAGGACGCGCTGGTCGTCGGCTGCGACTCGATGCTGCTCACCGCCGACGGCGAGGTACAAGGCAAGCCGGGCACCGTCGAGAACGCCCGCGCCCGTTGGCGCAAGATGGCCGGCACCACCGGCACCCTGCTCACCGGCCACGCGATCCTCAAGGTCGAGAACGGCCAGGTCACCGACAGCGTCGCCGACCACGAAGCCACCCACGTCCGGTTTGGCACCCCGACCGAGGACGAACTCGAGGCCTACCTCGCCACCGGCGAACCGCTCCAGGTCGCGGGCGCGTTCACGCTCGACGGGCTCGGCGGTTGGTTCGTGGACGGCATCGACGGCGACCCGTCCAGCGTCATCGGCATCAGCCTGCCGCTGACCCGCAAGCTGCTCCGCCGACTGGACGTCGTGATTTCCGACATCTGGTAGCCGTTGTCACATTTTCGCTGATCCGGGAAGCTCCACCCAGGGCCATCGCGTTGGGGGAGCCGATGAACGAGCTTTTGACGCGCCGTCGCCACATCGACTTCGGCCGCAGGACGAACACGGGTTGTCACGTGCAGTGACCATCCCCGTCCCTGCACACCCGAAAGAGACGACATGTCGTTCATCCGCACGTACACCAAGCCGAAGGTCTTCGGCGTCACCGTCCTCGCCGCGCTCGTGCTGGGCGCGCTGGCCGGGTGGGTGGCCAAGTCCACCGACCAGACCTGGCTGACCACCACCCTGGAGAAGCTCGGCGACGTCTTCACGAGCCTGCTCCAGTTCACGGTCATACCGCTCGTTTTCACCGCGATCGTTGTCGGGATCACCAGTTTGCGCCGCCTCGGCGGCCAACGCGCCGCGCGCCTGGGCGGCAAGACGCTGCTCTGGTTCGCGATCACGTCGTTGATCGCAGTCTTGATCGGGCTCGCGATCGCGCTGATCTTCAAGCCCGGCACCGGCGTGCAGGTGCAGCCGACGGAGGCCGCGCTGAAGCGGCTCGCGAGCCGTGAGGGCGGGTCGTGGTCGACCCTGCTGGACACGCTCGTCCCGTCGAACCTGTTCTCCGCCTTCACCGAGGGCGAGGTGCTCCAGGTCGTGTTCATCGCGATCCTGGTCGGGTTCGCCGCGTACGCGCTGGGCGAGAAGGCCGCGCCGTTCGTCAACCTGACCCGGTCGGCGTTCGACCTGATCCAGAAGATCGTCGGGTGGATCGTCCTGCTGGCCCCGATCGGCGTGTTCGGCCTGATCGGGACGGCGTTCGCGACCTACGGCAACTCGTTCGTCCGGCCGCTGTTCAGCCTCATCGCGACCGTGTACGGCGGGACGCTGATCGTGCTGTTCGTGGTGTACCCGGTGCTGCTGCGGTTCGTCGGGCGGGTCAGCCCGGTGACGTTCTTCAGCAAGGCGTGGACGGCGATCCAGTTCGCGTTCGTGTCCCGGTCGTCGGGCGCGACCCTGCCGCTGAGCCGCCAGACCGCCGCGAACCTGGGCGTCGACGGCGACTACGCGTCCTTCGCGGTGCCGCTGGGAACGACCACGAAGATGGACGGTTGCGCGGCGGTGTACCCGGCGATCGCGACGGTGTTCATCGCGAACCTGTTCGGCATCGAGCTCGGCTTGTGGCAGTACGTGGCGATCGTGGCGGTGGCGGTGTTCGGCGCCTTGGCGACGGCCGGCACCACCGGTTGGTTCACGATGCTGACCCTGACCCTGGGCGCGGTGAACCTGCCGCCGGAGGTCATCGCGACCGGTGTCGCCGTGGTGTACGCGATCGACCCGATCCTGGACATGATCCGCACCGCCACCAACGTGGCCGGCCAGATCACGGTCCCGGTCCTGGTCGCCCGCTCGGAGGGCCTGCTGGACGACGAGGTCCTCAACACCCCCAGCGCACCCCCGCTGCTGCACGAGCCGCGCGCGGCTGTGCCGGCGTAAGTGCTGGTGAGAGGCTAGGATCGGGTGGCGGGGCGATCTTCGCGAACGCCACCCGATCGAGCGACATGCAGGATCCGCGACCTTTCGCCGACTCGCGCGTCCCGTAAACAAGGAGCGCGGGCCACGGCAGGCAACGCCCAGGAGGAACCCGCTCGGCGGCCGGGGCTAGGAGTGGCGGCCGGGCGGCAGCGGGCAAGTGGCGGGATCGCGCACTGGCGGCGGTGCGGGGGAAGCAGCGCGGCGGCGGCGAGCAAGGGCAGCAGCGCGCGGGAAACGGGATCGCGCGGCGGGGCAGCGGGATGGGCGTCGCGGCGGAGTGGCCGACCGAGCAGCCGGCGGGCTGGCGGGCTGGCGGGCTGGCGGGCTGGCGGGCTGGCGGGCTGGCGGGCTGGCGGGCTGGCGGCAGGGTGCCGCGGCAACCGGGGCAGCGGGCAAGCGGCAGGCGGGCGGCGGGGCGAGCGGCGGGGCGCGGTGCGGGGTGGGTGGCGCAGGGTTACTCGTCGCAGGCGTGGAGTTGGGTGGCGGTTGGGTGGACGGTGGGCCAGCCGGGGAGTTGGGACTGGTCGGGGACGGTTGCGGTGCAGCCCAGGTCGATCTTCGGGTTCACCAGCGAGAACACCTGCGCGAAGCGCCGCGTGCAGTCCACGCCCGGGTCGCACGCCCGTTGCACCGCCACCACGTCGGCCACCCCGTCGCCGTCGGCGTCGTGCAAGCCCAGGTAACCGGCCGTCGACACGTACGGCACCTGGGCCCGTGACCACGCCCCCGACCGCCGCACCAACACCTCCCCCACGACCTCCGTCCCCGCCGGACCCCGCACCAGGCACACCGCCACCTCGGCGTCCACGCACTCCAAGGAGCCGTCGGTGATCGTGGCGCCGTCCGCGGCGATGGTGAGTTCGAAGATGTTGCGGCCGGAGGCGCCGTTCGTGCTGATGCGGCCCGAGCCCTGGCCCACCAGCACCGCCACCGTGTCGCGGCCCACGTCCGCCGTGACCGCCACCTGGCACGCCGTCGTGCCGCAGCGCAACTCGTCCTGAGTGGGGGAAACCCCCCGTTCGGCGGTGTCGTCCGGGCGCAATGACCACGCGAAGACCATCCCCGCTGCGGCGATGACAACGGCACAGCAAGCTGTGAGCAGCGCGGGGAGGTTCGGGCGTGACACGATCGCCGATTGTCCCACCCCGACGTGAGCTGTCTCTCCATCCCGTTATTACTGACCAGTCACTAAACTCCCGACCCATCACTCCACATCAGCGCTGCCAGGAGGTAGGACGTCGTGTCGCTGCGCAAGGTCCTCGTCGCCAACCGCGGTGAGATCGCCGTCCGGGTCATCCGCGCCTGCCAGGACGCCGGTCTGTCCAGCGTCGCCGTCTACGCGGATCCCGACCGCGACGCACCGTTCGTCCGGCTCGCCGACGAGGCGTTCGCGTTGGGCGGCAGCACGCCCGGCGACAGCTACCTCTCGGTGGACAAGTTGCTGGACGTCGCCAAGCGCTCCGGCGCCGACTCCGTGCACCCGGGTTACGGGTTCCTGTCCGAGAACGCCGACTTCGCGCAGGCCGTCCTGGACGCGGGTCTGATCTGGATCGGGCCGACGCCGCAGGCCATCCGCGACCTGGGAGACAAGGTCACCGCCCGCCACATCGCGATGCGCGCCGGCGCGCCCCTGGTGCCGGGCACCAAGGACCCGGTGTCCGGACCGGACGAGGTTGTCGCCTTCGCGCAGGAGCACGGCCTGCCGGTCGCGATCAAGGCCGCGTTCGGCGGCGGCGGGCGCGGGCTGAAGGTCGCGCGGACGTTGGAGGAGATCCCCGAGCTGTACGACAGCGCGGTGCGCGAGGCGGTCACCGCGTTCGGGCGCGGCGAGTGCTTCGTCGAGCGGTACCTGGACAAGCCGCGGCACGTCGAGGCGCAGGTGCTGGCCGACCAGCACGGCAACGTGATCGTCGTCGGCACCCGCGACTGCTCGTTGCAGCGCCGCCACCAGAAGCTGGTCGAGGAGGCGCCCGCGCCGTTCCTGACCGACGAGCAGCGCGCCCGCATCCACACCTCCGCGCGCGCCATCTGCAAGGAGGCCGGCTACCACGGCGCGGGCACCGTCGAGTACCTGGTCGCGCAGGACGGCACGATCTCGTTCCTGGAGGTCAACACCCGCCTCCAGGTCGAGCACCCGGTGTCGGAGGAGACCGCGGGCATCGACCTGGTGCGCGAGCAGTTCCGCATCGCCGCGGGCGAACCGCTGCGCTTCACCGAGGACCCGACCCCGCGCGGCCACTCCATCGAGTTCCGCATCAACGGCGAGGACGCGGGCCGCAACTTCCTGCCCGCGCCGGGCACCGTGACCACGTTCGTCGCGCCGTCCGGCCCGGGTGTGCGGGTGGACGCGGGTGTGGAGAGCGGCACGGTCATCGGCGGCCAGTTCGACTCGCTGCTGGCGAAGCTGATCGTCACCGGCGAGGACCGGACGCAGGCGCTGGAGCGGGCGCGGCGGGCGCTGGACGAGATGGTCGTCGAGGGCATGGCGACCGTGCTGCCGTTCCACCGCCGGATCGTGCGCGACCCGGCGTACGTCGGCACCGGGGACGGCTTCACCGTGCACACGCGGTGGATCGAGACCGAGTTCGACAACACCATCCCGCCGTTCACCGATGGCGCGGAGGCCGAGGAGGACGAGCCGCGCCAGACCCTGGTGGTCGAGGTCGGCGGCCGGCGGCTGGAGGTCTCGCTGCCCGGTGGGCTCTCGGCGGGCGCGCCGGTCGCGAAGGGCGGGGCCGCGAAGGCCAAGCCGCGCAAGCGGGCCGGCGGCAAGGGCGGCGGGGCGACGTCCGGTGACGCGGTGGCGGCGCCCATGCAGGGCACCATCGTGAAGGTCGCGGTCGAGGACGGCCAGACGGTCGAGGCGGGTGACCTCATCGTGGTGCTGGAGGCCATGAAGATGGAGAACCCGGTGACCGCGCACAAGGCCGGTGTCGTGACCGGGCTCGCGGCGGAACCGGGTGCGACCGTCACCCAGGGCACCGTCCTCTGCGAAATCAAGGAATAAGCTCTCGTACGTGGGCGAGCGGGACATCCGGATCGGTGACGCCGAGCGGCAGCGGGCGATCGAGCTGCTCGGCGAGCACCTGTCCGAGGGACGGCTGGACGTCGACGAGTACGGCGACCGCACGGCCCGGGTGACCACCGCGAAGACCCGCGGCGAGCTGCTGGCGCTGTTCGGCGACCTGCCCGAGCCGCACCCGAGGTTCGCGCAGGTCGCACCGCTGCCGTCCGTGCCACCGCCCGCGCTGCCCGGCCAGGACCGCCGGTGGCTGCACGTCGCCGTGCCCCTCGTCGGCCTGTTGACGGTGGCGCTGTTCTTCCTGGTGAAGAACCCGTTCGTGTTCCTGCTCGTGCCCGCGGTCGCGTTGATCGTGGGTCGGATGGGGAACCGGTGATCCTGCTCGTCCTGCACGACCGCGACGAAGCCGAGGGCCTGGCGCGGACGCTCGCGGCGGCCGGGTGGGCGCCGTGCGCGGTGCACAAGGACCTCCTGGCCGGCGAGGACGACGCCGAGGACGCGGACTGGGTGATCGAACTCGCGACCGCCCCGGACGGCACCCCGGCCGACGCCCACCGCGACGAGCTGGAGTCCCTGGCCGACCACCACGACGCCTTCGTCACCGACTGACCACCGCGACAACCCCTGCTGTCGCGCCGCCCCCTCCCCGGCTACCGTCGGAGCATGGAGCCGGTCGACCTCAAGGCGGACGGGTTCGTGCTCGACCAGCTCACCGCCGCCGACGCACCCGCGCTGCTCGCCGCCGTGGACGACGACGCCATCGGGCGGTGGCTGTCCGGCTACCGGCTGCCCGACGAGCAGGCCGCTCTCGCCTTCATCGGCTACCGGGCCTGGCAGTGGTCCGCCGACCAGCGCTGCTCGTGGGTCGTCCGGGACGACGGCGGTGCCATCGCGGGCGAGGTGTGCCTGCGGGACCTCGACCACCACGACCGCAGCGCGCTGGCCGTCTGCTGGACCGCAGCCACCCACCGGGGCAGGGGCGTGGCCGTCGCCGCCCTGACCGCCGCGCTCCGGTACGGGTTCGAGGAACTCGGCCTGCACCGGGTCGGCTACCGGCACTCCGTGGCCAACCACGCCTCCCGCCGGGTGGCCGAGAAGTGCGGGTTCACCTTCGAGGGCACGCTGCGCGGCGCGGAGCTGGTGCACGGCGTCCACCACGACCTCCTCCAGTGGTCGCGGCTGGCCACGGATTAGCCTGCCCGGCATGGAGCCGGTCGAGATCAACGCGGGCGAGCACTACCTCCGGCAGCTGCGGGTGGACGACCGGATCGACGACCGCACGGCCCTGAGCCGGTTCGCGACGCCCGAGGAGGCGCACGAGCACATCAGGCGCCGGGCGAACGAGTGGGAAACCGACGCCGGCTGTTCGTGGGCGGTGTGTGAACAGTTGTCGAACACCGCGGTCGGCGAGGTCGCCGTGTCGGCCACCGGAGAACTGTTCTGCTGGATCAGTCCGCAACACCGCGGAAAGGGCATCGCGACCCACTGCGTCGAAGCCGTCGCCGGGTTCGCGTTCGGTTTTCTGGACCTGGAAAGCCTCACCACCACCCCCTGCGACAAAGCCGCGGAACGCGTTGCGCAAAAATGCGGTTTCAGAGTGGGGGGTGCACACGGCGTGTGGACCCGGCTACGGTAGGTGCGCATGAGGGCTGCTCGCATGATCATCGCGCTGGTCGCGCTGGTCGCCACCGCGTGCACGCCCCTGCCCGAGAAGAAGGCGGACGGGCGGGTCGACGAACCCCTGCCCGCCACCACGACCACGGTCCTCCAGCTGCCACCGCGGCCCCGGGACCTGCCGCTGGACCAGGTGGACCCCTGCGCCGTGCTCAGCCCGGAGCAGCGGCTGCAACTGAGCCTCGACCACGACCCGAGCCCCTACGTGGAGACCAGCTTCGGCAACGCGAAGGCGTGCACCGTGCGCAGCGGGATCAGCGGCAACGTGGTCCGGTTGGCCCTGGTCACCGCCGAGGGCGTCGGCGTGTGGCTCTCCGAGAACGCCCAGGTGGACGCCAGGGCGACGACCGTCGCCGGATTCCCCGCGCTCACCGTGCGGACCCCGGGCCTGGACGAGGTGTGCAACGTCGAGGTGGACGTCGCCCAGGGCCAGTTCCTGGACGTGATGTTCCGCGACGGCGGTAACAAAACGAGGGTGTCCCAAGACATTCTCTGCCAAGGAGCACAACGGGTGGCAGAAGCCGCTGTCGCCGGTTTGCTGCAACGCGGCTGACCCACGCGGGGGAAGTGCGCTCCGCCCACTCCCCGCTGTCGGACCGTGTGGCTAGAGTGACCATGCTGACGCGCTGAAAACGCCAAGACGGGGAGGTCGTCCATGCCGTCGGAAGACCACGGCCAGGGCGCGGACTCCGGCACGCCGCCGGCTGTCCCGTCGCAGACCCTCAGCGTCGAGCCGAACGCGATCCCGGGCCTGCGCAACGCGTTCGCGGGCGCGTTGACGAAGCTGGACAAGCAGATCGAGCTGGCCATCACCGAGGTCCGCGTGCGGCCCTGGGCCGGCGACCCGGTCAGCCAGGACGCGGCGGAGAAGTTCAACGAGCGCTCGCTGGAGTCCGGCGACTCGGCGCTCACCGCGTTGCAGAACTACCAGCAGCAGCTCAAGGCCGCGATGGACGCGCTGACGCTGGTGGAACGGCAGTACCGGACGATCGAAGACGACAACACCGGGTTGATGGGGCAGCAAGGCGGCTGTTGAGCCCGCCGCAGGCGAGGGGAATCTTCATGCCCGAGGGCCACCGCTGGAGCGGGTACAGCCACGAAGAGCTCTACCAGAAGATCAACTCCGGGCCTGGCCCGAAGGCCTCGCACGCCTCGATGGAGCGCTGGGAGGGCGTCTCGGCCGCGTTAGCCGAGATCAACTCCGAGCTGCACTCGGGTGTGCTGGCCTCCGGCGCGAAGTGGGAGGGCGCGGCGGCCGACCAGGCGCGCGGCGGCATGAACCCGCTGGCCGCGTGGGCCGACGAGGCGCGCGGCGGCGCGGAGGTCATGCGCCTGTCCGCCGAACTCCAGGCCGACTACATCGCCAAGGCGCGCGCCGACATGCCGCCGCCGGTCAAGGTGACCGCCGAGGACCCGGGCGTCGTGCTGAGCACCCTCGCCCACCTGGTCGGGCAGCAGACCGACCACGAGGTCCAGGAGAAGGTGCGCAACGCCGCCGAGCAGCGCGCCCGCGAGGTGATGACCACCTACGCCTCCTCCACCACCTCCAACGTGACCACGCTGGGCCAGTTCAACCAGCCGCCGCAGCTCGTGATCACCGCCCCCGACGTGGTGCGCAACGAGGGGGCCGGCGTGGCGCCCTCGCACGGGTTCCACGGCGGTGTGCGCGGCGGTGGACGCTGGGGCCGCTACGGCGGCGGACGCGGCTACAACCGCGGCGGCGCCGCGCCCCAGGGGCGGCCGGCGGCACCGGTGTCCGGCGGCAACTCGACCACCGTTTCCGGCAGCACCCAGACCAGTTCGACCACGCGCCCGACCAGCGCGCCGATCGGTTCCGTGCCGTCCGGGACGACGACGTTCGGCACCGGCGGCGTGATCGGCGGCAGCGCAGACGGCGGCCGGTCGCAGGACCGCCGCGGCAGGTCCACCGCCGACACGACCGCGGACACCACCACCGAGCAGAACAACAGCCAGTCCGCCGCCGAGCAGCAGGGCGTCGGCGGCAACCGGCCCAGCGGCACGACGGTGGCCAGCTCGGCGGAGTTCGGCGCGCTCGCCACCACCGCCAACGCCCAGCACGTGGCGGCCGGGTCCGGTGCGGCCAGCGGTGTCCTCGGCGCGGGCCAGCACGGCGGCGGCGACACGGTCCACAAGCGCGCCACGCCGGTGCCCGTGCAGCAGGCCTTCGACCCGTTCGGCGGGCTCGGCGCGGGCCGCGCGGACGACGAAGAGGATGCCGAGCACGACGGCGCCGACTACCTTCGGGAAACTGACGACATCTACGGACTCGGCGGGCACATCTCGCCGCCGGTGATCGGGGAGAGCACGACCCGCTGATGACGACGTTCGGTCTGGACCTGGGCACGCACGACGTGCGCGAGCCCGTCACCATCTCGGCGCTGGAGTTCGACGTGCTCTGGGAGCACCTGCGGCTGGAGACCATGCCGCTGGTGCTCAAGGTGCCCTCACCGGGCAAGACGCACGCCGAGCGGGCCGACCTGGAGCGGCGGGCGTGGGCGGGTCTGGAGAGCCGGGGCCTGGGCCGCCCGGTCGCGCTGGACCCGATGCTGGAGGACCTGCTGCACCTGCTCAACCGGCCGCAGCGCGAGGTGGACGGCCGGCTGTGGCTGGGCCGCAGCGTGCGGGTGCTGGCGGCGGCCAAGGGCCAGTCGGCGGTGCTCGCGGTGCTGGACGGCGAGCAGCTCACCCTGCGCCCGGCCTCCGCGGAGGGCCTGCCCCGCGAGGCGCTGTCGGTGCTGCCGGCCGCGCCGCCCGGACCGGGCCACTCGGTGACCCTGCCCAGCGCCGACCTGGACGCCGCCGCAGCCGCCGCGGGCACGCCGGACAAGCTGGAAGCGGCGCTGCGGGACCGGGGTGTGCGGGCGGACGACGCCAAGGTGCTCGCGGAGATGTTCAAGGACGCCGGGTTCCGCGGCCAGTTCGGCGCGGCCGTGCGCGACAAGTGGGGCAAGCGGGTGCGGCCCGAGCACGTGGTGGCGTTCTTCGACAACCCCCAGGGCCGTTACGTGCAGCTCCGCCGCGCCACCCCGGGCCAGCAGCCGTGGAGCACGGTGTCCCCCACCGACCCGCGCCGGCTCGTCCAGCACGTCACCGACCTGCTGCCGCCGCCCTGATCGGGTGAATCCGGTACGGGATCGGGGTTTCGCCCCTCGGTTCCGGTGTGACTCCACCGCACGGCGCCCACCGGCGCACCGACCTTGTCCCGTTCGGCCGCGGGGTGCTGGTCGAACGACACCGCGCCCTCGACCCCCGCACCCGCTGCGCGGCGACCTTGCTGCACGCCGGCCCATCGGCGTTGCTGTGCCGGGAAACCGCGCTGTTCCTGCAAGGCATCACGGCGGCCCGCACCGGCACCATGCACCTTCGGGTCCCCGAGGGCGTCCGCGTCGAGCCGCTGCGGGGCCTGACCATCCACCGCGGCCCGACCGACGATCACGTCGAGGTCGACGGCCTGCGCTGCCAACCCCTCGCCGAGGCCCTGACCGAGGTGGTGCGCACAGCGGACCGGCTCACCGCCCTCACGTGCGCCGACGAGGCCCTGAGCCGCGACCCGGGGCTGCGGGCGGTGCTGGACGACCCCTTGGTCCCCGGCGTGGGCTCAGCGCCGGCGTGCGCGTTGCTGCTGTCGCTGGTGGACGCGGGTCTGCCCGCACCGCGCGTCGAGCGGCACGGGCAGCAGGTCCACCTCACCTGGCCCGCGCACCGGACCGCCGTCGTCTACGGCGGGCAGTGGTCGGCGCACGACTGGGTCGTCGTCCCGGCGGACGACGTGGACGTGCGCAACCCCGTTCGGCTCATCTCACGGCTGTCACGGCCCGATGCCCTGGCACGGGCGGGTGCGCAGATCGGCCACGTAGTCGTCCGGCGCGCCGGCGGCCTCGGCCGCGTCGGCCACGACGCCGATGTAGCGGGCCGACGGCAGACCGCCCTCGTAGGCGTCCAGCACGTACAGCCACGCGGTGACCGAACCCTCCAGGGTCTGCACCCGCAATCGGATCTTCTTGTAGAGGCCGAGCGCGCCCTCCCACCGGTCCAGGCGGGACTCGTCGCGGGGGCTCACGTCGTAGAGCACGCAGAAGACCTGGGACTCCTCGTCCTCCACGATGGTGGCCAGCGCGCCCTCCCAGCCGAGGTCCTCGCCACCGAAGGTCAGACGCCAGCCGACGAGCCATCCGGTCCCCGCCATCGGCGAGTACGGGGCTCGCTCCATCATCTGGTTCGGATCCATGTTGGACCCGTACGCGGCATAGAGCGGCACGACGACAGCCTAGCGACCTATCGATCACCCGGAAGCACCAGAAGACCGGACGACACGCCCGCGCACCCGACCGCGTACGGTAAACGCGCCGGAGGAGAACCCTGAGGAAGGACGTGTCGTGACCCGCATCGTCATCATGGGCGGTGGGCCCGCAGGTTACGAGGCGGCGCTGGTCGCGGCGCAGCACGGGGCCGACGTCACGGTCATCGAACGCGAGGGCATGGGCGGCGCCTGCGTGCTCTACGACTGCGTGCCGTCCAAGACGTTCATCGCCTCGGCCGGTGGCCGCAGCGCCTTCCGCAACGCCGGTGAGCTGGGCATCCGCACCTCCGACACGACCGCCGCAGTCGACCTGCCGGTCGTGCACGGCCGCGTGAAGGGCCTCGCGCTGGCCCAGTCGTCGGACGTGCGGGCGCGGTTGCAGCGCGAGGGCGTGCGGATCATCATCGGCAACGCGAAGTTCTGCGACGACGCCCGCGGCCTGGCCCAGCACCAGGTCGTGGCCGAGCTCAAGGACGGCGGCAAAGAGGTGCTGCCCGCCGATGTGGTGTTGATCGCCACTGGCGCCACCCCGCGCGTGTTGCCCGGCGCCGAGCCGGACGGCAAGCGCGTCCTGACCTGGCGCCAGATCTACGACCTGCCCGAGCTGCCCGAGCACCTGGCGGTCATCGGCTCCGGTGTGACCGGCGTGGAGTTCGCCTCCGCCTACACCGAGCTGGGCGTGAAGGTGACGATGGTCTCCAGCCGGGACCGCGTGCTGCCGCACGAGGACGCCGACGCGGCCGTCGTGCTGGAGGACGTCTTCGCCGAGCGCGGCACGGCCGTCGTGAAGCACGCCCGCGCCGACCGCGTCGAGAACGTCGGCGACCAGGTCCTGATTCACCTGGAAGACGGTCGCACGATCGAGGCCAGTCACGCTCTGATGACCGTCGGCTCGGTGCCCAACACGACCGACATCGGCCTGGACAAGATCGGCATCGAACTGGGCCGCGGCGGCTACATCCCCGTGGACCGGGTGTCCCGCACCAACGTCCCCGGCGTGTACGCGGCCGGCGACTGCACCGGCGTGCTGCTGCTCGCGTCCGTGGCGGCCATGCAGGGCCGGATCGCCATGTGGCACGCGCTGGGCGAGGGCGTGAGCCCGATCAAGCTCAAGACGGTGGCCGCGAACGTCTTCACCAACCCCGAGATCGCGTCCGTCGGCATCAGCCAGCAGGCGATCGACTCGGGCGAGGTCCCGGCCCGGACCATCATGCTGCCCCTGGCCACCAACCCCCGCGCCAAGATGGAAGGCCTGCGGCGCGGTTTCGTGAAGCTGTTCTGCCGCCCGGCGACCGGCGTGGTCATCGGCGGTGTCGTGGTGGCACCGAACGCGAGCGAGCTGATCCTGCCGATCGCGCTCGCCGTGCAGAACCAGCTGACCGTCGAGGACCTGGCGACGACCTTCTCGGTCTACCCGTCCCTGACCGGCTCGATCACCGAGGCCGGCCGCCAGCTCATGCGCCACGACGACCTGGACTGACCACTCGGTGACGGCCGGCGGGATCGTGCAGACCCCGCCGGCCGATCACCGGTCATCGATCACCGCAGGATGCGCCAGAAGTCGACCTGGTGGCGGGCGGCGAAGTCCACCGGCCGGTCACCGGACGGCGTGAGCTCCCGGGCGAGCTGCCCGCGCTCGAAGCCGGTCGGGCGGCCGGTGCGCGCGAACGTCGTCCAGTACCCGATCATCCGGTCCCCCAACGCCCGCTGCTCAGTCGTCAGCGGCGTGTCGAAGCCCGTCGTGCGGAACAGGTACTGGAGTTCCGCCGTGTGGTACGCGCCGGTCGGGAAGCTCGGCGCCGGCAAGCCGCTCATCCACGGCGCGGCCGGGTCGGCGAACTCGTAGGCGAAGGTCGGCACCCGCGCGGCGGCCTGGCGGTGGAACTCGGCCGTCGCCTCGCCGTACAGCGCGTCCGTGACGACCGCCGCCCACGCCTCGCTCGGGCTCGCAGTCACCGGGTACCGGTCCAGCACGGCCGGCGCGTCCGACGCGCCGACGAACCTCGCGACCCGCGCCGCGTACTCCTCCGCCGTCACCGGCGGCACGCCGAAGGCCTCGTTCAGGCCGTCGGAGATGCGGTACTCGTCGCGCGTGATCCCGTGCAGCACCGGCACCCGCACCACCCGGCCCGCGACCGCCGGGTCGACCGGCAGGACGGCGGTGCCGTGGGTCGGCGCGAACCACTCCGCGGTGGCGAGCAGCTGCGCCGGAGTCTTCTGCCGCAGGCACGCCACGTCGGCGCAGCCCTGCGCCTGCGCGTACCGCACGCCCTGGCGCTCGGCGACCTCGCGGGACCGGGGGTACCCCGGCGGCTCCGCCTCGGGCGTGCCGTCCGCCGCGGGCCAGTCGGTCATCGTGCACGGCTCGCTCTGCACGACCGCCCGGTGGAACAGCCCTTGCGACCCGGGCGCGACCAGGTGCGCGCACACGCTGCGCGCCCCGGAGGACTCGCCCGCGATGGTGACGTTGCCCGGGTCGCCGCCGAACGCCGCCGCGTTGCGCCGCACCCACCGCAGCGCCGCCTGCTGGTCGGCCAGGCCGTAGTTGCCCGAACCAGCCAGCCCGGGGTGCGCGAGGAACCCGAACACGCCCAGCCGGTAGTTCACCGTCACCACGACCACGTCGCCGAGCGCCGCCATCCGCCGGGCGTCGTAGTCCGACCCGGCCCCGAACTGGAACGCCCCGCCGTGCAGCCACACCACCACCGGCTTGGCCCGGCCGGCGCGCGGCGCGGTGACGTCCAGGTACAGGCAGTCCTCGTGCTCGCTGCCCGCGCTGAAGCCGGCCGACTGAGCGCACGCGTGACCCGACGTGGTCGCGTCCCGGACCCCGGTCCACGGCCGCACCGGCCGGGGCGCGGCCCACCGCTCCGGCGGCTCCGCGTAGGGCAGTCCGCGGTAGACGCGGTGGTCCTCGCCCACCACCCCGCGCACGGCCCCGCTCGCGGTCACCACCACCTCGGGCCCCGACGCCGCCACCGCTGGACTGGCCGTGGACACCACGGCGGCACACACCACCAGCCCGATCAAGACTTTCTTCACAATTCCCCCAAGGTCAGGTATCCACCAGACACAAGGTGTCCACAGGACACTGATGTATACGGTAGACACTGATCGACACCCTCAGCAAGCCCCCACTAGTCCGATCAGGTGGCGGTGACCGATTCACCGCCACAAGCCCGCACATGGGCGGATTCTGGCCACATGGCGAGACTCGGCGCGGGCGTCCTCCTCGGGATGGCGCTCGCCCTCACCGCGTGCTCGACACCCGAGCCGACCACCGGTCCGACCCCGCCACCACCCGCGTCCGCACCGAGCGGCACGACCACGCCGTCCCCGGCCGCGCCGCCCCAGGCCGGCGCGACCCGGATCGACCCGACCGAGGTCGTGATCCCGAAGATCGGCGCGCGCTCCTCGCTCGTCCCGCTGGGCCTCAACCCCGACGAGACCATCGAGGTGCCGCCGGTCGAGCAGCCGATGCAGGCCGGGTGGTACGTCCACGCGCGGGCCCCCGGCGAGCCCGGTCCCGCGATCATCCTGGGCCACGTCGACGGCAACTCGCAGCCGGGCATCTTCCACCGCCTGGCGGAACTCGCGCCCGGCGACGGCATCGACGTGGCCCGCGCCGACGGTTCGACCGTCCGGTTCACCGTCGTGCGGGTCGACCAGGTCCCCAAGGAGCGCTTCCCCACGGACGCGGTCTACGGGGACACGCCCGACCCGGTGCTGCGCCTGATCACGTGCGGGGGAGTGTTCGACCGGTCCGCGCGCAGCTACCAGGACAACGTGATCGTCTACGCGAAAATGACCTGAGGGGGAACGATGAGACGTGTGACGGCCCTCGTGGCCGCGCTCCTCATGACCACAACCGCCGCAACCGCCACCGCCGCCGCCCAGGGCTTCCCGGGCATCAAGTTCACCCTGACGCCGCTCGAGGTCCAGCCGGGCGGCGTGATCACCGCCGAGGCCGCCGCACCGGACTGCAACGCGACCGGCTTCGGCCCGGTGACCTCGCCCGGGTTCGTCGCGCCGATCGAGTGGGGCCAGTACCCCGGCGGCCCGAGCGCCCAAGGCGTGCTGCGGGGCAACACCCGGGTCATCACGACCCCGGGCACCTACACCGCGACCGTCCGCTGCCTCCACAACCCGGACTTCGCGGAAGTCACCTTCACCATCCTCGCACCGCCGCCGCTGCGGGCGTTCAGCCTGGCGCCGCTGGAACTCCAGCCCGGCGGCGAGATCACCGGGAAGATGCCGGTCGAGAACGACTGCACCGGCACCACGATCACCTCGCCCGGCTTCGTCGCCCCGCTGGAACTCACGCCCGGCGGCGGCACCTCCTCCGAACTGGCCGGCAAGACCACGGTGGTGTCCACGCCCGGCGCCTACCAGGCCGTGATGACCTGCCGCGACGGCCCGTTCGCCGTGACCTTCACCGTCCTGGGCCAACCGCCCGCCAACGACCCGCCGCAGACCCAGCCGCCGGTCAAGAAGCCCAAGGGCGCGCCGGAGACCGGCGGGGGCGGTACCGCCTAGAACTTGTTGGACGCTCGCGCAGTTCTCAGCCCGAAAACTGCGCGAGCGTCCAACAGGACAACTACTACTCGACCCAGTCGAACGTCCGGGTCACGGCCTTCTTCCAGTAGTGGTACTGGCGCTCGCGGGTCTCGTCGTCCAGCGCCGGCTCCCACTGCTTGTCCTTCGCCCAGTTCTGGCGGATGTCGTCCTCGGACGCCCAGAACCCGACCGCGAGCCCGGCCGCGTACGCCGCGCCCAGCGCCGTGGTCTCCGCGACCACCGGCCGGATCACCGGCACGCCCAGGATGTCGGCCTGGAACTGCATGAGCAGCTCGTTGACCACCATGCCGCCGTCGACCTTCAGCGACGTCAGCGCCACCCCCGAGTCGGCGTTCATCGCGTCGATCACCTCGCGGGTCTGGAACGCGGTCGCCTCCAGCACCGCCCGCGCGAGGTGGCCCTTGTTGACGAACCGGGTCAGGCCGACGATCGCGCCACGCGCGTCCGACCGCCAGTACGGCGCGAACAACCCGGAGAACGCGGGCACGAAGTACGCGCCGCCGTTGTCCTCCACCGTCCGCGCGTGCTCCTCGATCTCGGCGGCCGTGCCGATCATGCCGAGGTTGTCGCGCAGCCACTGCACCAGCGAGCCGGTCACCGCGATGGAGCCCTCCAGCGCGTAGACCGGGGCGGCGTCGCCGATCTTGTAGCAGACCGTGGTGAGCAGGCCGTTCTCGCTCATCACCTTGTCGTTGCCGGTGTTGAGCAGCACGAAGTTGCCGGTGCCGTAGGTGTTCTTGGCCTCGCCGGGCGACAGGCACGCCTGCCCGAACGTGGCCGCCTGCTGGTCGCCGAGGATGCCCGAGATCGGGACGCCGGCCAGCGAGCCGCGCTCCCGGACCTGGCCGTAGGTCTCCGACGACGACCTGATCTCCGGCAGCATGGACAGCGGGATGCCCATGTCGGCGGCGATGCCCTCGTCCCAGCTCAGCGTTTCCAGGTCCATGAGCAGGGTGCGGGAGGCGTTGGTGGGGTCGGTGACGTGCACGCCGCCGTCCACGCCGCCGGTCATGTTCCACAGCACCCAGGTGTCCATGTTGCCGAACAGCAGGTCGCCGGCCTCGGCCTTCTCGCGCGCGCCGTCGACGTTGTCCAGGATCCAGCGGATCTTGGGGCCGGAGAAGTAGGTCGCCAGCGGGAGGCCGGTCTTGGGGCGGTAGCGCTCCTGGCCGCCGCCCAGGGCCGCCAGGTCCTGGCAGATCTTGTCGGTGCGGGTGTCCTGCCAGACGATCGCGTTGTAGACGGGCTTGCCGGTGGTGCGGTCCCACACGACGGCCGTCTCGCGCTGGTTGGTGATGCCGACGGCGGCGATGTCGGCGGCGGTGAGGTCGGCCTTCGCGAGCGCGCCGGCGGCGACCTGCCGGGTGTTGGTCCACACCTCCTCGGGGTTGTGCTCGACCCACCCGGCCTTGGGGAAGATCTGCTCGTGCTCCTTCTGGTCGACCGAGACCACCCGGCCCGAGTGGTCGAAGACCATGCAGCGGGTGGACGTCGTGCCCTGGTCGATCGCTGCCACGTACTTGGTCATGCGTCAGGTCCTTTCGGGGCGGGTCAGACCGGCAGGGCGAGGTAGAGCAGCGCCGCGAGGGCGCCGCCGACCAGCGGACCGACGACGGGGATCCAGGAGTAGCCCCACTCGGCGCTGCCCTTGTCGCGGATGGGCAGGATCGCGTAGGCGATGCGGGGACCGAGGTCGCGGGCGGGGTTGATGGCGTACCCGGTGGGGCCGCCGAGCGAGTTGCCGATGCCGATGACGACGAACGCGACGGCCGCGTAGCCCAGCGCGGAGTTGCCGAACTGCGGGACGCCGCCCTCCGCCTCCGTGGCGCCGGGGCTGAGCAGGATCCAGATGACCAGCACGAAGGTGCCGATGATCTCCGTGACGAGGTTCCACGGGACCGTCGGGACGGTCGGGCCGGTGCAGAAGATGCCACGGGTGTTGGGCAGGTCGTCGTGGGTGTCGAACTGGGCCTTGTACGCGGCCCAGGCGAGCACCGCGCCGAGGAACGCGCCGACCATCTCCCCCGCGAAGTAGACGGGCACCTTGGACCACTCGACCTTGTCCGAGATGGCCAGTCCGAGGGTGACGGCCGGGTTGAGGTGCGCGCCGCTGGGCGCGGCCACGCTGGCGCCCGCGAACACCGCGAAACCCCAGCCGAAGTTGATCAGGAGCCAGCCGCCGCCGTTGCCCAGCGAGTTCTTCAGGACAACGTTGGCGACGACACCCGCGCCGAGCAGGATCAGGATCGCGGTGCCGAGGGTCTCCCAGACGAAGATCGAGCCATTGCTCATCCGCCGACCTCCTTGCGTTGGCAGGGGACAGCGCTCGTGCCCGGGGTCCGGCGGCGCTGCCCACCCACGATGTTCGTTGACGCTAGTTCGCTTGGTGATCAGTTGTCTACGGTGGCGTACCGGCGAGTAACGTGGTCAAGTCAAGTCCTTGGTCCCGACCAGCCGTCAGTATCAGGGAGGCGTTGCACAGTGGCCACGCGCGAGACGCCCGCCGATCTCCAAGCCCCTGGCCGCCTGGGTCCCCGGGAGCGCGAGTCGACCTGGGACCGGCTGGGCTCGGAGACCTTCGACGTCGTGGTGATCGGCGGCGGCGTGGTCGGCGTCGGCTCGGCGCTGGACGCGGCGACGCGCGGCCTGCGGGTGGCGCTGGTGGAGGCGCGGGACCTGGCGTCCGGCACGTCCAGCCGGTCCTCGAAGCTGTTCCACGGCGGCCTGCGCTACCTGGAACAACTGGAGTTCGGGCTGGTCCGCGAGGCGCTGCGGGAACGCGAACTGATGCTCACCCGCATCGCGCCGCACCTGGTCAAGCCGGTGAGCTTCCTGTACCCGCTGACGCGCCGGATGTGGGAGCGCCCGTACACGGCGGCGGGCCTGATGCTGTACGACACGATGGGCGGCGCGCGGTCCGTGCCCGGCCAGAAGCACCTGACCAGGGCCGGCGCCCTGCGCATGGTGCCCGCGCTGAAGCCCGACGCCCTGATCGGCGGCATCCGCTACTACGACGCCCAGGCCGACGACGCCCGCCACACCATGATGGTCGGCCGCACCGCCGCGCACTACGGTGCCGTCGTGCGGACGTCGACGCAGGTCGTGGGCTTCCTGCGGGAGGCGGACCGGGTGTCCGGCGTCCGGGTCCGCGACGTCGAGGACGGCCGGGAAACCGACGTCCACGCCCACGCGGTGATCAACGCGACCGGCGTGTGGACCGACGAATTGCAACGGCTGTCGGGGTCGCGCGGGCGGTTCCGGGTGCGGGCGTCCAAGGGCGTGCACATCGTGGTGCCGAGGGACCGGATCGTGTCCGAGTCGGGGTTGATCCTGCGGACGGAGAAGTCGGTCCTGTTCGTCATCCCGTGGCGCAACCACTGGATCGTGGGCACCACGGACACGGACTGGAACCTCGACCTGGCCCACCCGGCGGCGACCAAGAACGACATCGACTACGTCCTGAACCACGTGAACTCGGTCCTGGCCACCCCGCTGACCCACGACGACATCGAGGGCGTGTACGCGGGCCTGCGCCCGTTGCTGGCCGGCGAGAGCGAGTCGACCTCGAAGCTGTCGCGGGAGCACGCGGTGGCGCGGGTAGCCCCGGGCTTGGTGGCCATCGCCGGCGGCAAGTACACGACGTACCGGGTGATGGGCGCCGACGCCGTGGACGCCGCGTCCGTCGACCTCCCGGGCCGCCTCCAGCCGTCGATCACCGACAAGGTGCCGCTGGTGGGTGCGGACGGCTACCACGCCCTGGTCAACCAGGCCGATCAGTTGGCCCACCGCTACGGCCTGCACCCATACCGCGTGCGCCACCTGCTGGACCGTTACGGGTCCCTGGTGCACGAGGTGCTGGCGGCGTCGGACCCGGAACTGCTCAAGCCCGTGCCCCACGCGCCGGACTACTTGCAGGTGGAGGTCGTGTACGCGGCATCGCACGAGGGCGCCCTGCACCTGGAGGACGTGCTGACCCGGCGGACCCGCATCTCCATCGAGTACCCGCACCGGGGCGTGGACTGCGCGGACGTGGTGGCCCGGCTGATGGCCCGGGTGCACGGGTGGGACGACGGCCAGGTGGCCCGGGAGGTCGAGATCTACACGGCCCGGGTGGCGGCGGAACGCGCCTCCCAGACCGAACCGAACGACCAGGCGGCGGACGCGGTCCGCTCGGCAGCCCCCGAGGCCCGCCCGAAGATCACCGAACCGCTGAGCTGACCTCCCGTCGATCCGCACGTGCACGTCCGGTCCGGGTCGTCCGTGTCCGGTGTGGACCGACGATCCGCCGCCTAGGCTCCCCGGTCGAGGACTGCTCGCAAAACGTCCGCGAGCGCTCAGCCCAGGGGGGGTACACCGATCCAGAGCGGGCCAGTTCCACTGCGGTGAGGGCATCCACCAGGCCCTGCGCATCATCCGGCAGCCGTCCGGCCACTACGAGCCGGTCTTCCGGCCTAGCCCACGCACTGCCCCGCAACCGGCGAAGGGGCCTGGTCAGGATGCCTGACCAGGCCCCTTCTCGTCCGACGCGGGGTCAGGCCAGCGAGGCGAGAGCCGCGTGGACCATGACCCGGACGCCGACCAGCAACGCGCGTTCGTCCAAGTCGAACCCAGGCTGGTGCAGGTCGCGCTGCTTCTCCACGCCGTTCCACACGCCCAGCCGGGCGAACGAACCGGGCACGTGCTCCAGGTACCAGCCGAAGTCCTCGCCGCCCGACGACTGCTCGGTGCCGGCCAGGGCGTCCTCGCCCAGCGCGGCCTCGATGCCGGCCCTCAGCAGCATGGTGGACTCGCGGTCGTTCACCACCGGGGGGACGCCCCGGCGGTGGTGGAGGTCGAAGCCCACGCCGGTCGGGGCGAGCAGCGCGCCGGTCAGTTCCTTGATCAACGGCTCCAGTTCGGCCCAGATGTCGCGGTCGCCGGTCCGCAGCGTGCCCCGCAGGACGCCGTCCTGCGGAACCGCGTTCGCCGCCTCACCTGCGTGAACCGCTCCCCACACCAGCACGGTGCCGGAGCGCGGGTCCACCCGCCGCGACAGCAGCGTCGGCAGGCCGGTGATGACCGTGCCCAGCGCGTGCACCAGGTCGGCCGTCAGGTGGGGGCGCGAGGTGTGGCCGCCCGGCGACGTGAGCCGGAGTTCCAGCAGGTCGCTGGCCGACGTGATGGCGCCGATGCGGGTGCCGATGCGGCCCACCGGGAGCCTCGGGTCGCAGTGGAGGCCGAAGATGCGTTCCACGCCGTCCAGGCCGCCGGCCGCGAGGACGTCCAGCGCACCGCCGGGCATGACCTCCTCCGCCGGCTGGAACACCAACCGCACCCGACCGGGCAGTTCGGTCGCCGAGGCCAGGGCCAGGGCCGCGCCCAACAGGATCGTCGTGTGGGCGTCGTGCCCGCACGCGTGGGCCACACCGTCCACTGTGGACGCGTAGGGGGCGCCGGTGTTCTCGGTGACGGGCAGGGCGTCGATGTCGGCGCGCAGGGCCACGCACCTCGGGCCGTTGCCGACGTCGCAGACCAGGCCCGTGCCGCCGGGCAGGATCCTCGGCTTGAGGCCCGCCGAGCGGAGCACGTCCGCTATCAGCTCGGTGGTGGCGAACTCCTTGCGGGACAGTTCCGGGTGCGCGTGGATGTGGCGGCGCCAGGCCACCACCTCGGACGCGTTGGCGTTCAGCCAGTCGTCCAGCCACGAGGGGCCGCGCCCCGCTCCCGGATCTTCCACAGGGGCAATGCTCACCCCGCGTTCCGTCAACAGCACCTCGGAGCCCTCCTCACCCGACGGCACGCGCGAGTCGAGAACCGTCATGCCGCACCACCCACGAGCCGGGCACGCTGCGCGTCGTCGGACGCGGCGGCGATTGTTGTCCAGGCCAGGGCGAGTGCTCCGTCGAGCACGGCTCGGTCGGCCGAAGCCGAGGCACAGGCGGTCGCGAACTCGATTTGGTGGTTCACCGCGTCTCCGCAGTCGATGGCGATGGTCGGGTGGATTGCGGGCAGCGCACGGGTGATGTTGCCCATGTCGGTGCTGCCGATCTTGTGGCCGCGTTCTTCCTCCGCGCTCAGCGGGGCGCGGCCCAGCGAGGTGGCCGCGCGCCGGTAGGCGTCGGCCAGCCACGGGTCCGGGGTGAGTTCGGCGTACACGGGCGAGACCTTCACGACCTCGTGCGTGCAGCCGGTGGCCAGGGCGCCCGCCTCGAAGCACCGGTTGATGCGCTCCTCCAGGCGGTGCAGGGACTCCATGTCCTCGGCGCGCAGGTCGAACATCGCCGACGTGCGGTCCGGGACGACGTTGGGCACGGTGCCGCCGCGCGTGACGATGCCGCTGACCATCTGGCCGGGCTCCAGGTGCTGGCGGGCGAGGCCGATGGCGACCTGCGCGACGGTGATGGCGTCGGCGGCGTTCACGCCCAGGTGGGGCGCGGCGGCGGCGTGCGAGGGGCGGCCGGTGTAGTGGACCTCGACGTCGGTGATGGCCAGCGAGCGCGCGGCGATGGCCTCGTAGGGCGCGGGGTGGACCATCATCGACAACGACACGTCGTCGAACACCCCGCGTTCCAGCATGAGGACCTTGCCGCCGCCGACCTCCTCGGCGGGCGTGCCGATCACGCGGACGGTCAGGCCCAGCTCGTCGGCCACGTCCCGCAGGGCCAGCGCGGCGCCGGCGGACGCGGCGGCGATGACGTTGTGTCCGCAAGCATGTCCGACCTCGGGCAGCGCGTCGTACTCCGCGCACAGGCCCAGGACGAGGTCGCCGGAGCCGAACGAGGCCGTGAACGCGGTCTCCAGCTCGGCCACGCCGCGCTCCACCTCGAAGCCCTCGGCGGCGAGCAGGTCGGCCACCTTGGCGGCGCTGCGGTGCTCGGCGAAGGCCAACTCGGGCTCGGCGTGGATGCTGTGCGAGAGCTCTACCAGCGCATTCGAGTACCGCTCGACGGCCGAGCGCGTTCTCACCTCGAAGTCGGTACCCATTTGCGTCCATCCTGCATCACGGTTCGACGGGCCGTGTGCCGGCGAGGTTGATCAACGCCGGCCGGTCGCGCGGCTGCGCCGAGCGGTGCGCGAGTTTCGGTCAGACCGATCAAGACCCGAGCAGCGCTCCTACACGCAGGAGACCATATAACGACCGGTGCGTCCCAACTAATGGGATACAGCCGTGCCCCAGCAGCCTGCGACCGGACCGCTACCCGGCGCCGACCGGACCGACCGACGAGCGGTCAGCCCTTCTTGGCCTTGCGCCACTTGTCCCACCGCTTCTTGTTACGCCAGTAAACGAGGGCGAACAACACCAGCGCGATACCACCGATCCACAACTTCTTGCGGGTCTCGGGGTTCACGCCGGTGTCGGGTTGCTGCGGTGCGTTGATGTCCGGCCCTGGTGAGACCGTGTCGGTCTGCTGGACGGCGGCGACGTGCGCGTGGTCTGTGGCGTTCGCCACTCCCGTCACGGTGAAGGCTCCGGCCAGCACGAAGAGGCACACCGCGAGCACAGTTCGCCACATGGTCACCAAGACTAGCCGATGAGTACCACTCTCAGCGGTCATCCAAACCGGTGCCCGTGTCACGGCCAGTGAAGGCGTCGAGGATGCGCTCAGCGGCCAGCGTGGCGGTCAACTCACCTTCGCGCACCTGGCGTTCCAGCTCCGGGACCAGCGCTTTCACCGCCGGGTTGGTGCGCAGACTCGTCAACAGCTGGTCGTTGACCATCGCCCACGTCCACTCGACCTGCTGACGCCGCCGCCGCTCGGCCAGCTCTCCGGCGTCCCGAAGCGCGGTCTGGTGCTGGACGACCTGCTGCCACACCGTGTCCAGCCCGGCCCCGGTGAGCCCGCTGCACGTCAGCACGGGCGGGTTCCACACGGCGTCCGGCGCGCGCAGCAGCCGCAGCGCGCCCGCCAGCTCGCGGGCGGCCTTGCGGGCGTCCTGCTCGAACGGCCCGTCCGCCTTGTTCACCGCGATCACGTCGGCCAGCTCCAGCACGCCCTTCTTGATGCCCTGGAGTTGGTCGCCGGTGCGCGCGAGGGTCAGGAACAGCGAGCAGTCGGTCATGTTGGCCACGGCGACCTCCGACTGGCCCACGCCGACGGTCTCCACCAGGACCACGTCGAACCCGGCCGCCTCGACCAGCACGATCGTCTCGCGGGTCGCCTTGGCCACACCGCCCAGCGTCCCGGACGTCGGGGACGGCCGGATGAACGCCGCCGGGTCCACGGCCAGCCGCGCCATGCGGGTCTTGTCGCCCAGGATCGAGCCGCCGGTGCGGGTGGACGACGGGTCCACCGCCAGCACGGCGACCCGGTGGCCCTGTTCGGTCAGCATCGAGCCGAACGCGTCGATGAACGTCGACTTGCCCACGCCCGGCACGCCGGTGATGCCGATCCGGTGCGCGCCGCCGGAGGCCGGCAGCAGCTCGACCAGCAGCTCCTGCGCGAGCCGTCGGTGGTCGGCCCGGGTCGACTCGACCAGCGTGATGGCCCGCGCGAGCGTGCTCCGGTCGCCGGCGAGCACGCCCTTCGCGTACTCGCCGACGTCGAGCGTCCTAGGCATGCCCGAGCTGCGCGGACAGCTTCTCCAGCAGGTCACCGGCCGCGTCGGCGATGACCGTGCCGGGCGGGAAGATCGCCGCCGCGCCCGCCGCGCGCAGGTCGTCGAAGTCCTGAGGCGGGATGACGCCGCCGACCACGATCATGATGTCCTCGCGGCCCAGCTCGGCCAGCGCCGACCGCAGCGCGGGCACCAGCGTGAGGTGCCCGGCGGCCAGCGAGGACACGCCGACGATGTGCACGTCCGCCTCGACGGCCTGGCGGGCGACCTCGTCCGGCGTCTGGAACAGCGGGCCGACGTCCACGTCGAAGCCGAGGTCGGCGAACGCGGTCGCGATCACCTTCTGCCCGCGGTCGTGGCCGTCCTGGCCCATCTTGGCGACGAGGATGCGCGGGCGGCGGCCTTCGGCCTCCGCGAACTCCTCGACCACCCGCCGGGTGGCGTCGACGTTGGACACCGAACCGACCTCCTCCCGGTAGACGCCGGTGATGGTGCGGATCTGCGCCGAGTGCCGGCCCCACACCTTGCCCAGGGCCTCGGAGATCTCGCCCACGGTGGCCTTGGCGCGGGCCGCGTCGATGGCCAGCTCCAGCAGGTTGCCGTCCGCGCCGGCCGCGTTGGTCAGGGCGTTGAGCGCACCGTCCACAGCGGACTGGTCGCGTTCTTCGCGCAGGCGCTGGAGTTTGGCGAGCTGCTGGGCGCGCACGCCGGCGTTGTCGACCTTGAGCACTTCGATCTGCTCGTCGAACTCGACCTGGTACTTGTTCACGCCGATCACCGGCTGCCGGCCGGAGTCGATGCGGGCCTGCGTGCGGGCCGCCGCCTCCTCGATGCGCAGCTTCGGGATGCCCGCGTCGATTGCCTGCGCCATGCCGCCCGCGGCCTCGACCTCGGTGATGTGCGCCCACGCCCGGTGCGCGAGGTCGTGGGTCAGGCGCTCGACGAACGCGCTGCCGCCCCACGGGTCGATCACGCGGGTGGTGCCGGACTCCTGCTGGAGCAGCAGCTGGGTGTTGCGGGCGATGCGCGCGGAGAAGTCCGTGGGCAGCGCCAGCGCCTCGTCCAGCGCGTTGGTGTGCAGGGACTGGGTGTGGCCCTGGGTGGCGGCCATCGCCTCCACGCACGTGCGGGCCACGTTGTTGAACACGTCCTGCGCGGTCAGCGACCAGCCGGAGGTCTGGCAGTGCGTCCGCAGGCTCAGCGACTTGGGCGACTTCGGGTCGAAACCCTTGACCAGCTTCGCCCACAGCAGGCGAGCGGCCCTCATCTTGGCCACTTCCATGAAGAAGTTCATGCCGATGGCCCAGAAGAACGACAGGCGCGGGGCGAACGCGTCGATGTCCAGGCCCGCGTCCCGGCCCGCCCGCAGGTACTCGACGCCGTCCGCGAGCGTGTAGGCCAGCTCCAGGTCGGCCGTCGCGCCGGCCTCCTGCATGTGGTAGCCGGAGATGGAGATGGAGTTGAACTTCGGCATCTTCCGCGAGGTGTACGAGAAGATGTCGGAGATGATCCGCATCGACGGCTGCGGCGGGTAGATGTAGGTGTTGCGGACCATGAACTCCTTGAGGATGTCGTTCTGGATGGTCCCCGCGAGCTGGTCCGGCGTCACCCCCTGCTCCTCCGCCGCCACGACGTAGAGCGCGAGCACGGGTAGCACCGCGCCGTTCATCGTCATGGACACCGACATCTTGTCCAGCGGGATGCCGTCGAAGAGCTGGCGCATGTCGTAGATCGAGTCGATCGCCACGCCCGCCATGCCCACGTCTCCGGCCACGCGCGGGTGGTCGGAGTCGTAGCCGCGGTGGGTGGCCAGGTCGAACGCGACCGACAGGCCCTTCTGCCCGGCCGCGAGGTTGCGGCGGTAGAAGGCGTTGGACTCCTCGGCCGTGGAGAAGCCCGCGTACTGGCGGATCGTCCACGGCTGGTTGACGTACATCGTGGGGTACGGGCCGCGCAGGAACGGCGCGATGCCGGGGTAGGTCCCGAGGAAGTCCAGGCCCTCGGTGTCGGCGGCGGTGTAGACGGGCTTGACGCCGATGCCCTCCGGCGTCTCCCACACCAGCGCGTCCGGGCCCTTGCCGGTGGTCTGGTGCAGCGCCTCCTGCCACTGCTCGGCGGTGGCCGTGGTGGGCTCGCCCAGCTCGACGTCGGCGAAGTTCGGGATCATCGCTGTACTCCGAGGAACTCGAAGGTGTGCTCCAGCACCCGCAGCGCCGGACAACCGGTGTAGACGTACTCGTCGATCCGTGCGTCGGACTTCTTGCCCGCCAGGAGCACCCGTTCGGCGCCCGCTGCGCGGAGGGCGTCGGCGACCGGGGCGGCGAGTTCGGCGTAGCTGGTCTCGCTGCCGGCCAGGCAGGCGATCCGGGCACCGCTGGCCTTGAAGGCGTTCACCACGTCCTCGACGGTCTTGGTCGCGCCCGCGGCCGGGGTCTCGATGCCGCCCGCCTGGAACAGGTTCGCGGCGAACGTGGCCCGTGCGGTGTGCGCGGCGACCGGGCCGAGGGTGGCGAGGAAGACCTTCGGGCGTTCCGGCGCGGCGTCGGCGGCGTCCCGGAGCGCTTCGTAGGCCTGCGCGTACCGGATGCGCGGGAGGCCGCCGGACGGCTCCTCCGGGGCCTTCTCGCGCTTGACCGGCTGTTCGGCGAGGTTCGGGAACTCGCTGACACCCGTGATGGCGTCGGTGCGGTCGGCCAGGTTCTCGCTGCGGTGCGCCCAAGTCTCGGCGATCTTGTCCGTGACCAGCGGGAAGGCGTTGAGCAGACCGCCTGCGGCCTCGATCTCGCGGAACCACGCCCAAGCCGCGTGCGCCAGGTCGTCGGTCAGCTTCTCGACGTACCAGGAGCCGCCCGCCGGGTCGATCACGCCCGCCACCCGCGACTCCTCCAGCAGCAGCGACTGGGTGTTGCGGGCGATGCGGCGGGCGAAGTCGTCGGGCAGGCCGATGGCGTGGTCGAAAGGCAGCACGGTCACCGAGTCCGCGCCGCCCACGCCCGCGCCGAACGCGGCGACCGTGGTGCGCAGCATGTTCACCCACGGGTCGCGGCGGGTCATCATCGCGGGTGCGGTGACGGCGTGCTGGACCTGCGGGTTCGGCGCGCCCGCGACCTCCGTGACCCGCGCCCACAACCGCCGCGCGGCCCGGAACTTCGCGATGGTGAGGAACTGGTCCGCGGTGGCCGCGTACCGGAACTCCAGCAGCCGCACGGCGTGCTGCGCGGACAGGCCGAGGTCGGTGAGCGCCCGCAGGTAGGCGACGCCCGCGGCGAGCGAGGCGCCAAGCTCCTGCGCGTCCGAGCCGCCCGCCTCGTGGAACGGCAGGCCGTCCACGACGACCACGCGCAGGTCGGGGAAGTTCTTGGCCTTCTCGACCAGGTCTTTCAGCGCTTCGAGGTCGGCGGGCTGCCCGGTCCGGGCCTGGACGCCGATCGGGTCCGCGCCGACGTTGCCCCGGACCTGGCTCGCGAGCACCGGGCGCTGGTCCCAGATGCGCAGCATCTCCAGGCCGGCGGCGCGGAAGTCGGCGCCGGCGTCCACGACGACCGGCGCGAGGTCCAGGTAGACCTCGGCGAGGACGTCGTCGAGCTTGTCTCCGGGTGTCTTGAGCCAGAGGGACGTGACGCCGTTCTCCAGGTCGGCCATGACCGCGTTGCGGTCGGCGACCCGGTGCAGCTGCCGGACGTCCCAGCCCTCGACCGCGCCCTGCGGCTTGCCACCCCGGGTGAACGGGGCCAGGCCGGGGAAGCCGGCGGCCGGCGCGGTGTCGTCGGCGGTGTAGAGGGGTTGGAGGCGGATGCCGTCGTAGGTCGTGGTCACCAGGGACTCGAACTCCGCGCCGGACTTGCGGAGCACGCCCTGGACCAGTTCCAGCCACTGCTCCCGATCCGGGGCAGGGAATTCGGCGGCCAGCGCCAGTTCGCCAGTCGGCTCCATCATGCTCCGAAGTGTTACTCAGCAGTAGTGCGGCGGCTATGTGAGGTGCACCGCCGTGATCGGTGCAGTCGTGTCTACCAGTGTGTCCTTGAGCCTGTCTTGCGCGGTGAACAATGAGCTTCGTGGAAACCGAGCGCCTGATCGCCGGCCGCTACCGGCTGCACCACGTCCTGGGCCGAGGCTCGATGGGCACCGTGTGGGCCGCTCACGACGAGGTGCTGCGCCGGGACGTCGCCGTGAAGGAGGTCCTGGTGCCGCCGGGCACCCCGGACACCGAAGCGGAGTTGCTTCGGGAACGCACGCTGCGCGAGGCGCGCTCGGTCGCCCAACTCACCCACCCGAACGTGGTCACGATGTACGACGTCCAACAGGTCGACGGCGACCCGTACGTGGTGATGGAACTGGTGCCGTCGGAGTCGCTCGCGGACGTGGTCCGCCGGCGGGGACCTCTGTCCGCATCCCAGGGCGCGGTGGTCGCGGACGCCGTCGCCGCAGCTCTGGAGGCCGCGCACCGGGCGGGCATCACCCACCGGGACGTGAAGCCGGGAAACGTCCTGGTGGCCGACGACGGCCGGGTCAAGCTGACCGACTTCGGGATCGCCCGCAACGTCGCCGAGGCGACCCTGACCAGCCGGGGCATCACCCTGGGCACGCCCGCTTTCATCGCTCCCGAGGTGGCGGCCGGCGGCGCCGTGTCGCCCGCGGCGGACCAGTGGTCGCTGGGAGCCACGTTGTTCGCCGCGATGACCGGCCAGCAGCCGTACGAGGGCGCGAACGTGTTGCAGACCATCAACCAGGTCGTGCACGGCGAGGTCCCGTCTGCGGCGGTGTGCGGCGACTTGGCCCCGGTGGTGGCGGGCTTGATGACCAAGGACCCACGCGCCCGGATGCCCCTGTCCGAGGTCCGCCGCACCGTCCGCCCACTCCTGCCCGAGCCCGGCACGGAGGTCTTCCCGGCCAACGCCGACACCCGCCCGGTGGTACCCATCACCAGGCCCCCGGCAGTCTCGTTCGACCGGCCGCCGGCAGTCTCGTTCGGCCGGCCGCCGGCGGTCTCGTCCGGCGCCTCGACAAAGCCAGTGGTCCCAGCAGACACCCCTCTCGCCGCCGACCCCGGCCCTCTCCCCTTCACCCACACCCCACCGCCCCGGCGCTCACCGTTCTGGGTGGTGGCCGTGTTCGCGGTGGTCCTGTTCCTGATCGGCGGCAGCGCGGGCTTCGCCATCACCCGAACCCTGGCCGGCGCACCACTCCTACCGCCACCCGAGGCGACCGGCCTTTCCCTACCGGCCATCTCGTCCACTGTGTCCCTGCGCCCCACCACCGCGTCGGCGGCGACGGCGAAGGGCGAGCAGGGGGCGCAGTTCAGCATCGAGGTCGGGGCGGACTGGACGAGCTTCCTGGAGCAGCGGACGAACAAGGGTCTGGTGCCGAGCACGGTGGTGCACCTGGTCGCGCCGACCGGGGTGTACGAGGTGACGGTCCAGCGTTTCCCGGACTTCTACCCACGGCGGAAGATCAAGGACTACTTGGCGCTGGTGCGGTCGCGGTGGGCGGAGGACATGTACTTCGGCGAGGTCGTCGAGTCGGCGGAGGGGCTGCCGGTCGGCGGGCCGGAGGGGGCCGTGCAGTTCAGTTACCGGACGGTGGAGCAGTCGACCGTGTCGGATGGCCGCGAAGAGCCGCTGCGACGGTCGAGGTATTCGCGGGTGCTGCCGCGGGGGACGGATTTGTGGGTGGTGGAGGTCGTGTTCCCGACGGAACAGGAGGAGACAGGCAGGGACACCTTGTTCACCCCCATCGCCCGAACCTTCGCAGTATCCCCCTGACCTGCAAAAACACCGCCACCGGAAGATCACCCATTCGAGCGACATACAGAATCCGCGACCAACCGCCCCCTCACGCGTCCCGTGAATATGAGGAACGCGGACCCAGGCCCCACCCCACACCCCGACCCCCCGCCCCCACCACCCCGCCAGCCACCTCCCCCACCGCCTCACCACGCCACACACCGCAACAAGACCCCCGCCGCAGCCACACGCTGCCGCCAGACGCCGCCGCCAGACGCCGCGGCCACACCCGCTCGCCGCCGGCCCCACAGGCCCCAGCCAGCACCCGCGTGCCGGCCCGCCAAGCCCTCCCACCACCCGGCTGCCCGCCAGGCCCTCGCACCGGCCCCGCTGCCCGCCCAGCCGGCCCCGGCCACGCCGCCGCCCGCGCCGCACCGCCCGCGCCCGCCGCCGCCCCACCTGCCCGGCCGCACCCCACCTGGCCAGCCGCGCCCCGCCTGCCCAGCCGCACCCCACCTGGCCAGCCGCGCCCCGCCTGCCCAGCCGCACCCCACCTGGCCAGCCGCGCCGCACCCGCCTGCCCGCCGCGCTGCGCCGCCTGCCCGCTGCTGTCCCGCCCCGCGCCCAACCTCGCCCCACGCCACCCCGCGCCAACCTCGCCGCGCCAACCCGCCACGCCGCGCCCAACCCCGCCACGCCGCGCCCGCCGCGTCCCGCCCAACCCCGCCCGCGCCCGTTCCCGCACCAACGCCCGGGTGGCCCATCGGTCGGCCGGTCGGCCGGCCGGTCGGCCGGCCGGTCGTGTGGGCGGTCGGTCGTGTGGGCGGCCGGGCGAGTGGGCGGCCGGGCGAGTGGGCGGCCGGGCGAGTGGGCGGCGCGCGGCGCGTGTGATGAGCGGGCGCGTGGCGCGTCGATCGGGTGGTCGGGTGGGTGGCGGCGGGGGGCGTTCGGGGCTATTAGGCTCGCGGCGTGACCGCCATCAGTGAAGATCTCACCGGAGACAGTGCCCTTGAGCAGCACGCTGCCGCCGTGCTCGCCGAGAGGACCGGTGTCGCTCGGCATGACATCGCCGTTGTCCTCGGGTCCGGGTGGCGGCCTGCCGCCGACCTCATCGGTGAGCCTGCCGCCGAGGTGCCGATGGGTGACCTGCCCGGGTTCGAGAAGCCGACCGCGTTCGGGCACGGTGGGACGGTTCGGTCCGTGCCCGTCGGGGAGAAGAACGTCCTGGTCCTCCTCGGGCGCACGCACGGGTACGAGGGCAAGGGGGTCGGCAAGGTCGTCCACGGTGTGCGGACCGCGGCGGCGGCCGGGGTGCGGTCGGTCGTGTTGACCAACGCCGCCGGTGGGTTGCGCGACGGCATGTTCGTCGGGCAGCCGGTGCTGATCAGCGACCACCTGAACCTGACCTCCGCGTCGCCGCTGGTGGGTGCGCGGTTCGTCGACCTGACCGACCTGTACTCGCCGCGGCTGCGCGAGATCGCCCGCGAGATCGACCCCTCGCTGGAGGAGGGCGTCTACGCGGGGCTGCCCGGGCCGCACTTCGAGACGCCGGCCGAGATCCGGATGCTGCGCACGCTCGGCGCCGACCTGGTGGGCATGTCGACCGTGCTCGAGGCGATCGCCGCGCGGGCCGAAGGGGTCGAGGTCTTCGGGTTGTCGCTGGTGACGAACCTCGCCGCGGGCATCACGGGCGAGCCGCTCAACCACGAGGAAGTGCTGGAGGCGGGTGCGGCGGCGGCCAGTCGGATGGGCACGTTGCTGCGCGAGCTGGTGGCGCGCGCATGACGCTGACCCCGGCGCTGCGCGACGCCGCGTTCCGGTGGATCGCCGACGACCCCTCGCCCGACACGCGTGCCGAGTTGCAGGCCGTGCTGGCGCGGGCGATGGGTGGTGAGCCGGGCGCGGTCGAGGACCTGGCCGATCGGATGGCCGGGACGTTGACGTTCGGCACGGCCGGGCTGCGCGGGCCGGTGCGGGCCGGGTCGAACGGGATGAACCGGGCCGTCGTGACCCGGACCACGGCCGGGCTCGCGGACTGGCTGCGGGGCCGCGGGCACAGCGGGCTGGTGTTCGTCGGGCGGGACGCGCGGCACGGGTCGGAGGAGTTCGCCGAGGCCGCCGCGTCGGTGTTGGCGGGCGCCGGGTTCACCGTGCGGGTGCTGCCCGGACCGCTGCCGACGCCGGTGCTGGCGTTCCTGGTGCGCAAGCACGGCGCGGTCGCCGGGATCCAGATCACCGCCTCGCACAACCCGCCCGCCGACAACGGCTACAAGCTCTACCTCGCCGGCGGCGGGCAGATCGTGCCGCCCGCGGACCGGGAGATCGAGGCCGCGATCGCGGCGGTGCCGGCGGCCGTGTCGGTGCTGTTGTCGAAGGACTACCTGCCGGTGTCGGACGCCGAGGTCGACGAGTACCTCGAACGAGTGGCGTCGCTGCCCCGCGGCACGGCGCGTGACCTCCGGGTCGTGCTGACCCCGATGCACGGCGTCGGCGGGCAGTTCGCCGTGGACGCGCTGCGCCGCGCCGGGTTCACCGACGTGCGGGTGGTGCGGTCGCAGGCCGTGCCGGACCCGGACTTCCCGACCGTCGCGTTCCCCAACCCCGAGGAGCCGGGCGCGGCCGACGAGCTGCTCAAACTCGCCGCCGAGGAGGACGCGGACCTGGCGATCGCGCTGGACCCGGACGCCGACCGGTGCGCGCTGGGCGTGCGCGAGCGGGACGGGTCGTGGCGGATGCTGCGCGGTGACGAGACCGGTGTGCTGCTGGGCTCCCTGGTTCTGTCCACTGTGGACAAACCGGATCCGTTGGTGGCCACCACGATCGTGTCCTCGTCGCTGCTCAAGTCGATCGCGGCGGCGCACGGCGCGCGGTACGCGGAGACGCTGACCGGCTTCAAGTGGCTGGTGCGCGCGGGCGAAGGCCTGGTGTTCGCGTACGAGGAGGCGCTGGGCAACTGCGTCGACCCCGAGCACGTCAACGACAAGGACGGCATCTCGGCGGCCGTGCTGGCGTGCGACCTGGCGGCGGGGCTGAAGTCGGCCGGGCGGACGCTGCTGGACGCGCTGGACCAGCTCGCCGTCGACCACGGCCTGCACCTGACCGACCAGGTGTCGCTGCGGTTCACCGACCTGAGCCGGATCGGCGCCCTGATGGCCCGCCTGCGCGCCGACCCGCCCGCGGGTTTCGCGTTCGAGGACCTGCTGCCCGAGGCGGACGTCGTGCGGCTGACCGCCGAGGGCGTGCGGGTGGTCGTGCGGCCGTCCGGCACGGAACCGAAGCTGAAGGCCTACCTGGAGGTCGTCGAACCGGTGTCCGGCGACCTGGACGCGGCACGCGCACGGGGCGCGGACCGCCTGGCCGCGCTGCGCGCCCAGGTCTCGGAACTGCTCACACCATAAGCGCGAGCAGCAGGCACAGGACCGCGACGACGAGGGAAACGCCCGCCACCACGTACGGCCGCTTGGTCGGCGGGCTGACCCGGTTCTGGGTGAACGCGGCGACCGCGATCCGCCCGGAGATGTAGCTGACCGTGCTCAGCGAGACACCGAGCGCGAGGATCATCGTGTTGACGTCCCACGGGCTGTGGTCGACCCCCGGCCACAACGCGATGAACACCAACGGCAACCCGATGAGCCCGACCCCGACCGCGACGCCACCACCCCACGTGATCCGCCGGTTCCGACTCATCGTGGCGATGCTACGAGTGTCCATTTCTCCCTCCCGGTCACCAATGAAGACGCGCGACAGCGTTGTCGGTTCCCTCCCTTCACGCTATCGGGTCCCGACCACGGCCCCGACCGTGGACCACGACCGGTGGGCACCGCCTCGCCCGGGCCGGCAGGCTGGCCCGGTGCCGAGGTTGCTGATCGTCCACCACACGCCGTCGCCGGGGATGCAGGAGTTGTTCGAGGCGGTGGTGAAGGGGGCTACCGATCCGGACATCGTCGGGGTCGAGGTGGTGCGGCGGCCGGCGTTGGGGGCTGGGGTGTCGGACGTGTTGGAAGCCGACGGGTTCGTGTTGGGGACGCCGGCCAACATCGGGTACATCAGCGGGGCGTTGAAGCACTTCTTCGACACCGTCTACTACCCCTGCCTGGACGCCACGCGCGGGCGGCCGTTCGGGGCGTACGTGCACGGCAACCAAGGGACCGAAGGCGCGGTGAAGGCGATCCGGGACATCACCGCCGGCATGGGCTGGAAGGAAGTCGTGGAGACCGTCGAGGTGATGGGCGGTGTCGACAAGGGGGCCTTGGAGCGGTGTTGGGAGCTCGGGGCGACGGTTGCCGCGTCCCTGATGGAATGAGCCGCCGGTGCTGGTCGGGCACAGCCTGGGGGTGTTGACGGTCGCGCATTGGGTGGCCGGTGGCGGACGGGCGGTGCGCGGGGCGTTGTTGGTGACGCCGGCCGATGTCGAGCGCAACCCCGACCCCGCCATCCGGGGCTTCGCGCCGATCCCCCGCACGCCGTTCCCGTTCCCCGCGATCGTGGCCGCCAGCCGCACCGACCGGTGGATGACGCCTGAGCGCGCACGCGAGTTCGCGGACGCCTGGGGTGCCGAACTGGTCGACGTCGGACCCGTCGGGCACCTCACCGTCGCCGAAGGTCCCGGCGCCTGGGCGGTGGGCCGGGAACTCCTCGACGCGTTGCGCTAGCCGCCTACCGGTTGGACAGGCGCAGCAACTCGGGCGTGTACCGCTCGCCGGCGGCGGGCGGGGTGGCGTCCTCGATCGCCTTCAGGTCGTCGGCGGACAGCTCGATGCTCGCCGCGGCGACGTTCTCCTCCAGGTACTTCACCCGCTTGGTGCCCGGGATCGGCACGACGTTCCCACCGCGGTGGTGCACCCAGGCGAGGGCCAGCTGAGCGGCCGTGACACCCCGTTCGGCGGCCAGCGCCCGCAGCGCCTCGACGATGCGCAGGTTGCGGTCGTAGTTGTCGCCGACGAACCGCGGCATGCCGCGGCGGTAGTCGTCCTCGTCGAGGTCCTCGCGCTTGACCTCGCCGGTCAGGAAACCGCGGCCCAGCGGCGAGAACGGCACGATGCCGATGCCCAGCTCCACGCACGTCGGCGCCACGGACTCCTCGATGTCCCGCGTCCACAGCGACCACTCGCTCTGCAACGCGGTGATCGGGTGCACGGCGTGCGCGCGGCGGATGGTCGCGGCGCTCGCCTCCGACAGGCCCAGGTAGCGGACCTTGCCCTCGGCGACCAGCTCGGCCATCGCGCCGACGGTCTCCTCGATCGGCACGGTCGGGTCCACGCGGTGCTGGTAGTACAGGTCGATGTGGTCCACGCCCAGCCGCCGCAGGGACGCCTCGCACGCCTGCTTGACGTAGGGCGCGTCGCCGCGGGGGCGGCGGTCGGGGTCGGCGAGGGAGAACTTCGTCGCCAGCACGGCCCGGTCCCGCCGGTCCGCGATGGCCCGCCCGACCAGCTCTTCGTTGGTGAACGGGCCGTACACGTCGGCGGTGTCCAGCAGCGTCACGCCCAGGTCCAGCGCGCGGTGGACGGTGCGGATCGACTCGGCATCGTCGCCGACGCCGTAGGACTGGCTCATGCCCATGCAGCCCAGGCCCTGCGGCCCGACTTCGAGGGCGCCCAGGAAAGTCACGCGGTGATCCCTTCCACGAAGGTGTGCTCGATCTGCTCGTAGTGCGCGATCTTGTACTCCAGCACGTCGAGGCAGGACTGGAGTTCGGCGATGCGTTCGCGCACGGACGCGCGGTGCTCGAACAGCATCTGCTTGCGCCTGCCCGCGGTGGCCGCGCCCCGGTGCCGCAACTGGGCGTATTCGCGCATCATCCGGATGGGCATGCCGGTGGTGCGCAGACGGGTGAGGAAGACGAGCCAGCTCAGGTCGTCGTCGCTGTAGGTGCGCCGGCCGCCGGAGTCCCGAGCAGGGGGGTCGACCAGCCCGATCCGTTCGTAGTAGCGCAGCGTGTCGATCGACAACCCGCTGCGCTCGGCCGCTTGAGCGATCGAGTAAGTCACCCCACGACCGTAGGAGCTGGAGTGCACTCCAGGTCAACCCGATTCCCGCACAACGTCCGCCTGGTTCAGCCCGTCAGGCGGACGCCAGCGCCCGTAGGGCCTCGTAGGACCGTTGGACGAACGGGGTGCGCAGGCCGGGTGCCGAGTTCGCCAGCGCGACCAGGGCTGTGCCGGATTCCGGGCTGTAGCCGGCGAAGGCGGTGAACCCGCGTGTGCCGCCTGCGTGGAAGAGGAGGGTGCGGCCGGGACGGGTGCGGCGGTTCCAGACCAGGCACACGTCGTCCGTGGTGCCGGGGCGTACGAGGCGGGGGCGGGCGACGTCGGCCAGGGCGGCGGCCAGCGGCGACGCGTCCCGGGAGGGCAGGGGCGCGGCGTCTTGGGCGAGTAGGTGGGCGGACGGCGGCGAGGCGTCCTGGGCGGATGGCGGCGTGGTGTTGTGGGCGGGTGGCCGCGCGGCGTCGTGGGCGGGCAGGGGTGAGGGGCCGTGGGCGGGCAGGGGTGTGGTGTGCGGGGTGAGGAGGGCGGTCAGGTAGCGCAGTAGGTCGGGGGCGGTGGATCGGAGTGCGCCGGCTGCGGGTAGGCCCGGGATGTGCCACGGCGGGCGGGGGCGGCCGTGCCAGTGGCCGGTGGCCTGGTGGATGTCGGTGCAGTCGGTGTCGTGCAGGCCCAGCGGGTGCAGGACGCGGTCAGCGAGCAGGTTCGCGTACGGGACGCCGGCGGCGCGGGCCAGTGCCAGGCCCAGCAGGGCGACGCCGTAGTTCGAGTAGCGGTAGGGCGGGCGGGTCCCGGTGTCGCGAGTTCTGGTGCGTGGGAGGGCGTTGAGCAGGTCGTTCGGGCCGAACGCCGCGTAGGGGTTGGTGAACCACCTCGGCAGTGCGGTGCGCAGCAAGCCGGGCGGGAGTCTGGGCAGGCCGGACGTGTGGGTGGCCAGTTGGGCCAGGGTGATCGGGGTGCGCAGGGAGTTCGGCGGGAGGTAGCGGGCCACGTCGTCGTCGTGGGAGACCTCGCCGGCCGCCACCATCTGGGCGAGCAGGAGCGCGGTGAACGTTTTGGTCAGCGACCCGATCTCGAAGCGCGTGCCCGGGGTGAGCGGGTCGCCATCCTGGGAGGTCACGCCGGACAGCAGCATGGTGTGCTCGTGCCGGCGACGGGCGGCGACCGCGACACCGGTCGCGCCGGGTGCGGCGGTCAGCAGTGGGACGAGGTGCTCCTCCATCAGCCGGTGAGCAGGCGGGACAGGGCGAGCGTTCCGGCGATCACCGCCACGACGGCCGGGTGCTGGTGGTCGGCGAACCGGGTGGCCGGGTCATCGGACACGGGGTCGCCGTCGCGCGGGACCAGGCCGTCGTCGTGCTGGACGGACGCCAGGACCTGCCACTCGGCGGGGTCCAGGTGGGGTTCGGGCAGGCACGCGCCGACGATGAGCAGCTCGCCGACGAGGTCCCACTGCGCCACCTCGGTCCAGACGTCGATCCAGACGGGGAGCCAGGCGGTCAGGTAGTCGGCGAGGTCGGGCGGCAGGTCGTGCGGGCGGGCTCCCCAGTCGGTGAGGTGGAAGACGGTGTGGGTGAGGCTGTAGCCGGTCGTCCAGTCGATCGCCCAGGGTTCGGGGGTGCCGCCCAGCCAGGTGGCGCGGGTCAGGGCCGTCCAGTCGGGGGCCGCGCCGATGCCGGTGGTGCGGCGCGCGTTGGCGACGGCGAGCGCCCGGTTGGGCAGGACCTCCGTCGCGGAGCCCACGGCGGCGCTGTGCTCCAGGAGGGCGTGCAACCGGTCGTGCCGCAGGCCGGCCCGGGCGAAGTGGGCGTAGGTCTCCAGCGGGTCAGTGAGCAGCCAGTGCCGCAGTTGGCGCTCGTAGAGCAGGTCGCCGGCGCGGAACTCCGACCAGGTGAAGTCGAGCAGCTCCCGGGCACGGGCGAGGGACGCCGGCCCCGCCACACCCTCGCGCAGGACCAGGGACGCGGCCAGCGCGGTCTCGCCGAGCGGCTTGTAGACGCGGTCCGGGTCGCCGATCTCGGTGGCGCCGGGTGGGAAGGCGCCGAGGTGGCGGTGGGTGTGGAGCCAGTCGAGGGCGGCCGTGGCGAGGCGGTGCGCGTGGTGTGTGGTCGTGTGGTGGGCCGCAGTCGCGTGGGAGTCCGTGGTCGCGTGAAAGTCCGTGGTCGCGCGGTGGTTCGTGGTCGCGTGGGGGTCCGTGGTCACGCCGCCTCCAGGAGCCTGCGGGTGATGGCCAGGTCGAGGGCCGTGCGCGCGCTCGTGCCCGCGTAGAGGCGCAGGTGTTCGGCGAGGAGGTGCGGGTCGAGCGGTTGGTCGATGCGGTCGTGGTGCAGCAGGGCGGTCCAACGGGCGAGCCGTACGGAGGTCGCGTGGTCCCGGCGCAGCAGAGACCGGGTGACACCCCGCGCCAGGGCCAGCGGTTGGCCGAACACCGCGTCCACGACCGGGCCGCCCAGTCCAGGCAGGGCGAGCGGGGCGAGCTGGGCGACGTGCACCGACCAGGTCTGCCACTCGACCGGGTCGCCCAGGACGGTGTCCGCGTCGCCCGGCGGGCCGGGGTCGGCTTCGCCCGGGTCGGCCAGGCGGAGCAGGGCGGTCGCGGTCGCCCAGTCGCGCCAGGCCGTGACGTGCTGCTCGTGCGAGGCGGGCGCGCGGACCACGGGGAAGCAGGCGAAGGAGTCGGACACGACCTCCACGTCACCCGGGTCGAGCAGGTGCCCCGTGAGCAGGTGCGGCGCGAACAGGTCGGACCCGACCAACCGCACCGCACCGAGCACGAGCGTGCGATCACCACACGCGTCGACGTGCGCCACCAACCCGGGCCGCTCCCGCCCGCGCAGGGCGTCGACCACCTGACCGGCGAGCACGTCGGCGGCGCCGGCCAGGGAGGTCTCCGCGACGCGACCGCCGGTCGTCATCGTCCGGTGCCCCTGGGGTTTCTGGTGTTCGGGGTCACCGGTCCTTGGGCTCCTTCGGCACGGGCGGCGAGATGAGCAGGCCGAGCAGGAGGCCGCCGGCGGCGTGCGGTTCGTAGAGGGGCGCGTCGCTGACCGGTGTTTCGGGTGGGGCCATCAGGGCGGTGAACGCGGTGCGCTCTTCCGTGGTGGCGGCGGGGTGGGCGAGGGTGTGGAGGGCCATCGCGGTTCTCCTCGAATCGGGACACCGCTGTCGGTGTCCGGCCGACTACGTGGTTCGAGTGCAACACAGTGGACGGTGGTTGAGCGGTCGAACCATCCGTGTGAGTGACAAGCGTCGAGGCACGCGAGGACCCCGAAAGTGTTGCGCGCCAATGGCTTCCACCACCCACCGCAACCCCGCGTCGGGTTGAGCCACTCAGCGGATGCGGCCGAACAAAGCTTGGCTCGGTGGGTGGGCGTGGCGGAATCAGGGCTCGGCGTTGTGGGGGTGGCGCCGGGTCCTGGGGGTTCCGCTTGGGTTGGGTGGGTCAGTCGTCCTTGGGGATGCTCCACGCTTCCAGGTGCGCTGCCATGCCTGGGACGTCGATCTGTTCCCGGCCCAGTGCGCGGACCAGGTCCAAGGCCTCGTCCTCCTCCGCGTCGATCCACCAGCCGTTGATGTCGCACAGCGTCACCGCCGCCACCCAACCCAGCCGCCAGTTGCCCTCTGTCAGGGGGCGGGTGCGCACGATCGAGTCGAGTAGGGCCGATGCTTTCAGCCAGAGCGTGTCGTAAGCCTCGACGCCGAGCACCGTGGCTCGGGGCCGGTGCGCTGCGGAATCGAGGAGACCTAAGTCGCGCACGACCAGATCTCCGCCGGTGACGGCGGTCGCCAGCACGAGCAAGTCGCCGGCGTCGAGGTAGTTGACCACTGCTTGACGCGCTCCCTGTCCTGAGCGGCGGGGACTTCGGCGCGGCCACGCCTCGTCCGGGATGCCTCCGGCACCTCCGACCACCTCAGGTCCGTGTAACCCGACCGCACCGGTGGCGGCGGGGATGGTGTCGACCGCGCGGCGCACCGAGGTGCACACCCGCCGCGGCCCGATCTTCAACGGCGCACCATACCTGGGCGCCCAACGGCGGCGGGCGCGTTCGCACCGGACGGCGGGGAGCGTGAGCTTGTTACGTCGATTGAGCTGCATGGACTCAGACTATCGAACATGTGTTCGAACGTCAGGGCATCTCACTCGATCGGGAATGAATGGATGTTCGGGCCGAGCCGGGAGGGCGAGCCGGCCTGCGGTTCAGGCCAAGCCCGGGGTCGGTCGGGCCGAACTGGGAGCGCGGGCAGAGCCGGAGCTCAGGCTGAGCCCAAGCGGTCCAGCAAGCCGCGGTACTTGGGCAGTACGCGCCCGAGCACCTCGGACAGCTGCTCCTCCTTCTGCAACCTGGCCCACCGCTCGGCCAGTGCGAGCCGCACGACCTCCTGCTTCGACCGGCCCTCGGCCGCGGCCAGCTCGTCGAGCCGCCGGTTCTCCTCGTCGCTCAGACGCAGGGTCATCGCCATGTCCAGCACGGTACCAACCTGATACCACACTGGCTAGGGCGAGTTTTATAACACTGTTGCGATAGAATGCCCCGGTGCCACGACCGAAGACCCACGACGACGCGCTCCGCGTCCGCCTCCTGGACCGGGCAGGCGAGCTGCTGTCCACCGAAGGACCGGGCGCTTTGAGCTTGCGCAGGCTCGCGTCGGATGTCAACACGTCCACCACGGCCGTGTACTCGCTGTTCGGCGGCAAACCGGCACTCCTGGACGCCCTTTACGAGGAGGCGTTCCGGCGCTTCGGGGACCGGCTCGCGGCACTGCCGGAGACCGGCGACCCCGTCGAGGACATCGTCCGGATCGGCCTGACCTACCGGGACAGCGCCCTGGCCGATCCCCAGTTCTACCTGGTCATGTTCAGCAAGGTCGTCCCGAACTTCACCCCGTCGGAGGAGACCAACGCCGCCGCGGCCGAGACGTTCACGCCGCTGGTGGCCAACGTCCGCCGCGCGGTCGAGTCGGGTCTGTTCGTGGACGCGCCGCACGAGCACATCGCGCTGGCCATGTGGGGCATGGTGCACGGCCTGGTCAGCCTGGAGCTCAACGGCAACCTGCCGCCGGGCGTCGAGATCGCCCCCGCCTACGAGAGCGCCATCCGCGCCCACATCGACGGCTGGCGCAAGCGGTCCTGAGCAAGAGGGTGGGGTCCGGGGAGGAGGCCGCCGCGAAACCTCCCCGGACCCCGGTGGACCGTCCCGGTCAGGACAGCCCGTCTCGGAGGGCGCGGATGAGTTCGCCGTCGGCGGTGTCGCCGTCCAGCGACCAGATCATCGCGCCGCCCAGCCCGCGTTCGGCCACGTAACGACCCTTGCGCTTCATCTCCACCGGGTCGTCCCACGTCCAGAACGTCGTGCCGTCGAACAGCCACGCGTGCCCGGCCTTGGGGTCGCGGTGCACGGTGAACTTGCCCAGTTGCGCCTTTAAGATGCGGTAGTCCTCGTACCCGGCCTCGTAGGTCGCGGGCGCGGGACCAGTAGCGGACTGGAAGAGGCCGTTGTTCTCGTTGCGCACGCCGGTCCAGCCCCGGCTGTAGAACGGCACGCCCAGCACGGTCTTGCTCCTCGGCGCACCGCGGCTCAGGTAGTGGTCGATCGCCACCTGCGTGCTGAACTTCGGCGTCGTCGGGTCGGCCGCCGGGGTGCGCAGCGCGGACTGCTGGTTGGTCAGCGGGTCCCAGGCGCCGTGGTAGTCGTAGCCCTGGATGGTGGCGAACGTCAGCAGGGCGAAGACCTTCGGGATCTCGAAGCCCCGGTCGGCCTGCACCGGGTCGGCGGGCAGGAACGCGGTCAGGTCGTACCGCTTGCCGGTGCGCCAGCTCAACGCCGTCAGCTGCTTGCGGTACTCGACCAGCAGGGCCGTGAAGTTCGCGCGGTCCTCGGGCCGGACGACGTTGCCGGGCGCGCCGGGGCTCGCGGGCCACTCCCAGTCGAGGTCGATGCCGTCGAACACGCCCGCCGCCGCGCCGGGCGCGGTGCCGACCAGGTTGCCCTTGAGCCACAGGTCCAGGCACGACTTCACGTGCGCCGCGCGGGACTCGGGCGTGAGGGCTGCGTCGGAGAAGTGCTTGGACCCGGTCCACCCGCCGAGCGAGATGTTGACCCGGAGCCGCGGGTACTTCGCCTTGAGCTGCTTGAGCTGGTTGAGGTTGCCCAGCAGCGGCTGGCCGGCCTCGTCGGCCTTGCCGCTGACGCTCTGCTCGGCCGAGAACGGCCGCTGGTAGTCGGCCCACGGGTCGGAGCTGACGCACTTGCCGGTCTCGTCGAGGAACCCGAACGCGTAGTTCAGGTGGGTGAGCCGGGGGGCGGTCCCGTTGTCGACCAGGTTCTTGACCAGGAAGTTCCGGTCGTACCCGGCCCAGTTGGTGTAGTAGCCGACGGTCCGCACGCCGTCCCGGTCGTGCGCGCCGGCGTGCGGCGCGAGCGACACCGTGAGCGCGGACGCCAGGAGGGCCGGGAGCACCCATCTCCTGCTCGACATGCTTCTCCTCGCGGGTGGAGGCGGCGGTGATGTGGTCCAGACCACGGTAGGGCTGAGGTCTAGACCACCTCTACGCCCGTTCGGCCGAATCCGGTCATACCGACCACTTCCACTACGGCTTGCCGTTCACAGTTGGTGCAAAAGTTTGCATGTGCGCGGACCGGTCGAGGCGCGCTAGCGTGCCGGTGTTCAAACTTGAATATCGGCTGACTAGGGGGAACCGTGACGATCCTGGTGACCGGCGCGACGGGCAACGTCGGCAGGCACGTGGTGGCGCAACTGGTGAAGGAGGGTGCGGAGTTCCGGGCGTTGACCCGCAACCCGGACAAAGCGGACCTGCCGGCGGGCGTCGAGACTGTGAAAGGCGACCTCGCCCGCCCGGACGAGCTGCCGCTGGACGGCGTGACGGCGGTGTTCCTGCTGGCGGTGCTGGAGTCCGCCGACGCCGCCGGCCTGGCGGGCGCCCTGCTCGACCGGGCGCGCGACCTGCGGCGGGTGGTGTTCCTGTCCAGCGACGCGGTGACGGTCCAGCGGCCGGGCAGCTACGAGCTGCACGAGTCGGTCGAGAAGGTGATCGAGGCGTCCGGTCGCGAGTGGACGCACGTGCGCCCCGGCGAGTTCATGTCGAACAAGCTCATCTGGGCGGGAAGCATCAAGCAGGACAACGTGATCCGCCACGCCTACCCGGACGCGCCCGGCGCTCCCGTGCACGAGGCCGACATCGCCGAGGTCGCCGTGCGGGCGCTCCTGGACGACGGCCACGCGGGCAAGGCGTACCCGCTGAGCGGTCCGGAGCTGCTCACCAACCGGCAGCAGGCGGCGGCCATCGGCGCGGGCCTGGGCCGGGAGATCGGCTTCGAACCGCTGACCTACGGCCAGGCGCGGGCGAGCCTCATCCGGGACGTGGGCCTGCCCTACGACGTGGCGGAGTACATCCTGGGCTACCACACGCAGTTCAACGAGGAGCCGCCGACGGTGTGGCCCACGTTCGAAGAGGTCGTGGGGCGGCGCGGGCGGACGCTGACCGAGTGGGCGGCCGACCACGCGGCCGAGTTGAGCTGACCTTCAGGAGACGCGCTGCGCGAGCACTCGCGCAGCGCGTCGGGTGGTCAGACCGCGCCGTACTGGCGGTCGCCGGCGTCGCCCAGCCCCGGGACGATGAAGCCCGAGTCGTTCAGGCGCTCGTCGACGCTGGCGGTCACCAGGCGCACCGGCAGGCCGGAGTCCTCCAGGTGCTTGATGCCCTCCGGGGCCGCCAGCGCGCACACCGCCGTCACGTCCGTCGCGCCCCGGTCGGTGAGCAGGCGGATCGTGTAGGCCATCGAACCGCCGGTGGCCAGCATCGGGTCCAGCACGAAGACCGGGCGGCCGGCCAGCGACTCCGGCAGCGACTCCATGTACGGGGTCGGCTGGAGCGTCTCCTCGTCGCGGGCGAGGCCGACGAAACCCATCTGGGCGTCCGGGATGAGCTTGTGCGCCTGGTCCGCCATGCCCAGCCCGGCGCGCAGCACCGGCACCAGCAGCGGCGGGTTGGCCAGGCGGTACCCGGTGGTCCGGGCGACGGGCGTGTGGACGCGCTCCTCGGCGACCGGGGCGTTCCGCGTGGCCTCGTAGACCAGCATCACGGTGAGTTCGTGCAGCGCGGCGCGGAAGGCGGCGTTGTCGGTGCGCGCGTCGCGCATCGTGGTGAGCCGTGCCCTGGCCAGGGGGTGATCGACGACGAGGACGTCCATAAGCAGACAGTATGTGGTACAGGTAGGCGGTGCCCGACGGCTCCTTACCGCCCTCCGTGGCCCGGTTCACCCGAGACGGCCTGGTCGTGGGGTTGGGGGTGCTGGTCGGCGCCCGGCAGATCGTGACCTGCGCGCACGTCGTGAACCTCGCCCTGGGGCGGGAGAAGCTCTCCGGTGACCGGCCCGACCGCGTCGAGGTGCAGGTCGGTGGGCACCGCATGGTGGCCGTGGTGGCGCAGTGGGTGCCGCCGCCGGTCCGGGAGGGGGCGCCGGGGGACGACGTGGCCGGGCTCGTGGTGGACGTGGACGTCCCCGTCGCGCCGGCTCGGCTGGTCACCACCCTGCCCGGGGTCGGGCAGGAGGTCCGGGTCTTCGGTTATCCCGGGAAACCGGTGCGGCCCAACGGGTCCTGGGTGACCGCCGTGGTCCGGGGCGAGGTGGACGGCGGGCTGGTGCAGCTGGACTCCGCGTCGGCGATCCACGTCCAGCCGGGGTTCAGCGGCAGTCCGGTGTGGGACGTGGCCGGCGGGCGGGTGATCGGGATCGTCGCCACCGCCGGGCGCGGCGCGGCCGACAGCTACGCCGTGGGGGCCGAACGGTTGCGGCAGGTGTGGCCCGACGTGCTGGACCGGCGTCGGCGGCACGTGGACGACGGGGTGGCGGAGCTGACGATCGTGCAGCCGGCCGGGCCACGGTTCGGCGGCCACGTCCCGCCGGCGACCGAGCGGCTGGTCGAGGACCTGGCCGACGTGCGCCCGGACCTGCTGATCGTTGCTGGGGACCTGACCGAGCACGGGTTGCGCAGCGAGTTCGAGCAGGCGTTCGCGTGGCTGGCCGAGGTGGCCGAGGCGGTGGAGTTGCCGCGTGACCGGGTGGTGGTCGTACCGGGTGCGCACGACGTCAACCGCAAGGCGTGCCAGGCGTACTTCTTGCGGATGGAGGCCGAGGAGCGGGAGCCGCTGCCTCCTTACTGGGCCAAGTGGGAGCAGTACGCGGAGGCGTTCCAGCGGTTTTACCGGGATGTGCCGGTCGCGTTCACGGCCGACGAGCCGTGGTCGTTGTTCGAGGTGCGGGACCTGGCGGTCGCGGTGGCCGGGTTCAACTCCACGATGGCCGACAGCCACCTGGGCGAGGCCGAGCCCGAGTTCGGTGAGGAGCAAGTGACCCGGCTGACGCGCAGGCTCGCCGAGTTCCGCGAGCGGGGTTGGTTCTCCGTTGGAGTCGCCAACCGCACGGACAGCGAGCTGCTGTTCTGGAGTCAGCGCCTGCACCTGATCAGGGACGGCCGACTGGCCCCGAACTCCTACGACGTCCTGCGGATCGACCCGGCCGGTTTCCACCGCCGCACCAGGCGGCTGGTGGACGGCCGCTGGACCTCCGAGACGCACCCCCGTGTGGAGATGCCCTGGTCGTCGGCCGAACGCACCTTCGGATCCACAGTGCGGCGGCACCCGCGGCCCACCGAGGTGCGGCAGGCGGACGGGTTCTTCGAGCGGGTCGTGGAGGCGACGAAGGTCGACCGGCCCGGCGCGACCGTCACGCCCAACCGCGGCAACTCCTACCTGCGGGTCACCGAGCGCAGGCCGGGCGGCGGGATCGAGCAGTGGCCGGTGTTCGTGACGGACGGCCCGGTGACCCGAGAGGTGCTCGACGGGTTCCGGGACACCCACCTGCGGTTCGCCGAGCAGGACCCGCAGACCCGGTCGGAGCTGGTGCACGGCGGTCCGCCCGCGCCCGCCGATGTCGTGGCGCACGCGTTGAGCCTGGGCATCCGGGTCCGCAGCTGGATCGACTACCAGGGCCTGGTGGACCTGCGGGCGTTGGAGGAGCAGCAGCGGCGGACGCTCGCCGACGACGCGATCTACCCGGCGGAACTGTATGTGCCGCAACGGTTCCGCGAGCTGGGGCGGTTGCACTCCGGTGACGTGGCGGACGACCTGTTGGACCGGGTCGTGCGGTGGCTGGCCACGGACTCCGCGCGGTTCGTCATGGTGTTGGGGGACTTCGGGCGCGGGAAGTCGTTCCTGCTGCGGCAGTTGGCGCGCGAGCTGCCGACGCGGTTGCGCGGCCTCACGCCCGTCCTGATCGAGTTGCGCAGCCTGGAGAAGGCCCCGTCGCTGGACACGCTGCTGATCCAGCACCTCTCCCGGGCCGGTGTCGAGGAGATCAGCGCGCCCAAGCTCAAGTACATGATCGACAGCGGCCGGGTGGCGCTGCTGTTCGACGGGTTCGACGAGCTGGAGCTGCGGGTCGGCTACGACAACGCCACCGACTACCTGCGCGTCCTGCTGCACCGGGTGGACGACCGGGCGAAGGTCGTGCTGACCAGCCGGACCCAGCACTTCCGACTGACCAGCGACGTGCTCAACGTGCTGGGCGAGCAGGTCACGTCGATGGCGTCCAGCCGGGTGGCGCTGCTGGAGGACTTCACCGACGAGCAGATCCGCGACTTCCTGACCCGCCACCACAAGGGCGACGCCGACCGCGCCCGCGCGAGGTTCGAGCTGCTCGGGGACGTCCGCGACCTGCTCGGGCTGTCCCGCAACCCGCGGATGCTGTCGTTCATCGCCGACCTGGACGAGGACCGGCTGCGGGCGGTCGAGCGGCAGGAGGGCCGGATCAGCGCGGCCGAGCTGTACCGGGAGCTGGTGGACCACTGGCTGGTCAAGGAGACCGACCGGCAACGCCACCCCTCGGGCCTGCCGTCGCTGGACGAACGGGAACGCCTCGACGTCTGCACCGCCCTGGCCCTGCGGCTGTGGGCGACCACCGCGCCCGCGATCCGCGAATCCGACCTCGGCGCGGCGGCGGCGACCCTGGCCCGGCTCACCGAACGCGGCTACTCGCACGCGCAGGCGCAGCACGCCGTGGGCTCGGGGACGCTGCTGGTGCACACCGAGGACGGGTTCGGGTTCGTGCACCAGTCCGTGATGGAGTGGCTGGTCGCGAACGCAGCGGCCCGCCGGCTGGACGGGATGGAGGACGTCGCGAACCGCGTGATGTCCCCGCTGATGGTCGACTTCTTCTGCGACCTGGCAGGCCACGACGCCGCCCGCGAGTGGGCGCGCGGGGTGCCGGGCGACGCGCCGGAGGCGGTGAAGCAGAACGCGTCCGCGGTGCTGGCGCGGTTGGGCAGTCCCGAACGGACCGACCTGAGCGGGATGGACCTGCGCGGCCGGGACCTGGCCCGGTGGTTCGACCTGCGCGAGGCGAAGCTGGCCCACAGCGACCTGCGCGGGCAGCGGTTGACCGACGTCGTGCTGACCGGGGCGGACCTCACCGGGGCGGACCTCACCGGCGTCCGCGTGACCGGTGGTGACCTGACCGGGGCGGGGCTGGCCGGGAGCACGTGGCGGCGGGCGGCGCTGATCGAGGTGGACGGGGTCGCGGACCAGCCCGAACTGGCAGACGCGGCGGTGGTCGGGCGAGACGCGGCGGAGGTCGTGTTCGGGGCGTCCGGCGGGGCGGAGTCGGTCGCGTACTCGCCGGACGGGGACCTGCTCGCGGTGAGCCGCGGGTCGGTGGTGGAACTGGTCGACGTGGCCACGGACAAGGTGCTGCGGGTGCTGCGCGGCCACACCGACTGGGTCATGGACGTGGTCTTCTCCCCCGACGGCACCCGCGTGGCCACGGCGTCCGCCGACGGCACGGCCCGGGTCCACGCGGTCACGGGCGAACACCTCGCCACCCTCACCGGGCACGACGGCCCGGTCTGGGCGGTGGCGTACTCACCCGACAGCCAGGTCGTCGCTACGGCCGGCGAAGACCACACGACCCGTCTGTGGTTCGACGGCGAGCACTTCGCCACCTTGGAAGGGCACACCGGACCGGTCTGGGCGGTCGACTTCGCGCCGGGCGGGGGCGTCCTCGCCACGGCCTCGGCCGACGGCACAGTGCGCATGTGGCACCTCTCGGGCGCCCCCGCGGGCAGGATCGACGCTGCGCAAGGCCCGCTGCGCGATGTGGCCTACGCGCCGCACTCGACCTACCTCGTCACTGCCGGCGTGGACGGCACCGCACGCCTGTGGACCCCCCGCGGCGCCCCCGTCCGCACGCTCCGCGGTCACACCGGGCCGTTGTGGGCCGTCGCTTTCTACCGGGACGGCCACCACATCGCCACCGCGTCGGAGGATGGCACCGCCCGCGTGTGGGATGTCGTCGGAAACTTGCTCGGGGGGTTCGAGGGACACACCGGACCGGTGCGAGACGTCGCTTTCACGGGCGACACCCTCAGCCTGACCACCACGTCCACCGACGGCACGGTGCGGACCTGGAGCGCGCTCGGGAGCACGCAACTCTCACTGGTGCCGGCCCGCGAGGGCGCGGTGCACTGCGCGATCTACTCGCCGGACGGCAGGCAGTTGGCGACGGCGTCCCACGGTCGAGCGCACATCTGGACCACGACCGGCGCCTCCCCAGTCGGCGACCAGGGTGACCGGGTGACCCGGCTCGCCTACTCGCCGAGCGGCTGGGAACTCGCCGCCGCCGCCACGAACGGCACTGTGCGCATCTCGTCCCCGGACGGCGCGCGCGTGATCCACGCACACAACGGCCCAGTCAACGACGTGACCTTCTCGCCGGGGGGCAGGTTCCTCGCGACGGCGGGTGACGACGGCACCGCCGCCGTGTGGAACCTCGAAGGCGAACTGGTCACCATGATCGGGGGCCACACCGACAAGGTGACCTCGGTGGCCTTCGCACCCGACGGGAGCCACCTGGCGACCGCGTCCTACGACGGCACGGTCCGCACGTGGAGCGTGTCAGGTGGCAGGCAGATCGACCGGATCGAGGGACCTCTCGGCCCGGTGAACGACGTCGTCTACTCGCCGGGCGGCCGTGGTCTCGCGATCGGCACCCGCTTCCCCGCGCTATGGAGACCGTCGCAGCCGCTCACCCACCTGGTCGGCCACTCAAAGCAGGTGTTGGCCGTGGCCTGGTCGCCCGACGGCCGGACCGCCGCCACCGCTTCGGAGGACGGCACGGCCCGCGTCTGGACCACCGAGGGCGAGCCGATCGTCACGTTGGCGGGCCACGACGGTCCGGTGTGGACGGTCGAGTACGCGCCGGACGGGCGGCACCTCGTCACCGGCTCCCACGACGGCACCACCCGGATCTGGTCCCTCGCCGGCGACCTGCTCGTCACGCTGGTCAGCAGCCCCCTGGGCTGGGCGGCGGTGACGCCCGACGGGGCCTATCGGACCGGTGGGGACGTGTCGGACCTGGTGTGGTGGGCGGTCAAGTTGTGCCGGTTCGAGGTGGGTGAGTTGGACGGGTACTACGAGAACGTGCGGCCGATGACGGACGGTGCGCCGATCCCCGGGCTGCGGTCCGGGGCGTGGTGAGAGATCGCCGGTGTGGTCGTCAAACGGGGGCGGCCCTCCTAGACTCACTCTGGTGAGTGACGAGTTGCCGGACCCCAGTCGGATGCGTGCCTCGGACGCCGACCGCGAGCAGGTCGCCAAGGTGCTCCAGAAGGCCCACGGCGAAGGCCGGCTGGACCTGCACGAGCTGGACGAGCGGCTCGGGCAGGTGTACGCGGCCAAGACCTACGGGGAGCTGGTGCCGCTCACCGCCGACCTGGGGATGCCCGGGATCGTCGTCCCGCAGCCGATCCAGCAGGTGCAGCCCTACCAGCAGCACCTGCCGTCGAGCCGCGTGGTGGGCAGTGGCTCCGGGCCGACGACGTCCATCGCGTTCTGGTCGGGGGTCGACCGCAAGGGCGACTGGGTGGTGCCGGCCACGCACAGCGTCGTCGCGATCATGGGTGGCGTGGCGCTGGACCTGTCGCGGGCGCGGTTCGCGCAGGAGCACACGACGATCAACGTGTTCGCGTTCTGGGGCGGCGTGGAGATCTCCGTGCCCGAGGACGTCACCGTGCGGGTCGACGGCACCGGGATCATGGGCGCGTTCGAGGACTCCACCTACAAGACGCCGACCGTGCCGGGTGGCCCGGTCGTGCGGATCACGGGCGTGGCCATCATGGGCGGTGTCGAAGTGCGCCGGCCCAAGCGGAAGAAGATCAAGGGCCACAAGCGGGACGAGCTGGAGGACTGAGGCCCGCTTCTCACCCGGTCGTGTGAGGGGCTAGTCTTCGGCGTCCCCGCCCCCGCCCCTTGCGATGTCGAATGACGACCACCACTGATCAGACCCCGGTCTTCGTCGACCCGAGCGGACGCCGCCGCCGCGTGCTGCGCGTCCTCATCGGCGTCGCGGTCGCCGGTGTGCTCGTCTACGTGGCGCTGCTGGTCGTGGCGCTGTCCGGTGGCCCCGTGAAGCCGTCGTCGCTGCTGCCGATCCCGGCCGCGGAGGACGCGCCCACCGCCACGACGACCGCGCCGCCGACCACGACCCAAGCGGTCACGACGACCGAGACCGCCACCGCGCCGGGCACCCCGGCGCGGACCACCACCGGGGGCACGTCCTCGGTCACCACGACCGCCGAACCGACGCCGCCGAGCACACCGGGCAGCAAGCGGACCGACCCGCCGGGCGCGTCCAACCGGCCCACCCCGCCCGGCAGGGGTTGATGTCCCGCCCGTCGCCGCGCGCCCACTGGGTGCTGCTGTCGCTGTCGATGGTGGTGCTGCTGGCGTTGCTGCTGCTGGACCTGTTCGTGGTCAAGCGGGTCGGCCAGGGCGAGGCCCCGGTCGCCGGCCCCGCGAACATCGTGCCCGACGCGCTGCGCGCCGGCGGCCCGCTGATCGGCACGGACGGCGACAAGCTGGTGTCCCGCGCGGCACCGGAGAAGACCGTCGTGCTGACCTTCGACGACGGCCCCGACCCCCGCTGGACCCCCGAGGTGCTGGACGTCCTGCGCCGCCACGACGTCAAGGCGACGTTCTTCGTCACCGGCGTCGCCGCCGCGCAGCACCCGGACCTGCTGGAACGGGTGGTCGCCGAGGGCCACGAGGTCGGGCTGCACACCTTCACCCACGTCGACCTGGGCCAGATCGGCGAAACCTGCACGAGCCTGGAACTCGACCAGACCCGGCTGGCGCTGGCCGGCGCGGTGGGCCGCGTGAGCACCCTGGTCCGCCCGCCCTACTCGGCCACTCCCGACGCCCTGGACAACGACGACCTGGCGGCCGTGGAGCGGGTCGTGGCGTCCGGCCACCTGGTCCTGCTGTCGGACCTGGACACCGAGGACTGGCGCAACCCCGGCGCGGACGCCATCGCGTCGGCGGCAATGCCCCAGGACGACCGCGGCGCCGTGGTCCTGATGCACGACGGCGGCGGCGACCGCTCCCAGACCGTCGCCGCCCTGGAACAGGTCGTGCCCAAGCTCAAGGAGCAGGGCCGGCAGTTCCGAACGGCGAGCGACGCCCTGGGCCTCGACACGGCGCAGGAGGCCGGCGCCGTCGAACGGTCCGCCGGCGTCGCGGTGTCACTCGCGGTGCGTGCCGCAGGCTTCGCGACCGACATGATGGGCTGGCTAGTCGTCGTGTCCGCGGTACTGGCCCTGCTCCGCGCAGTCCTCCTACTGGCCACCACAGGCATCCACGCCCGCCGCAAACCCGGCCGCCACGCTAGACCCCTGCCGCCACAACCGGTGACCGTGATCGTGCCCGCGTACAACGAGGAAGCCGGCATCGAGGCGACCCTGCGGACCATCCTGTCCAGCACCGCGGACGTCCGGGTCATCGTCGTGGACGACGGCTCGACCGACCGGACCAGCGAGGTGGTCCAGTCCCTGGGCCTGCCACGGGTGGTCCTGATCCGCCAGCCCAATGCGGGCAAGGCAGCAGCCCTGAACACCGGCCTGCGCCACTGCCGCACGGAACTGGTGGTCATGGTCGACGGCGACACCGTGCTGGAGCCCGACACCGTCGCCGAACTGGTCCGCCCGTTCGCCGACCCGAGGGTCGGTGCGGTGTCCGGCAACGCCAAGGTCGGCAACCGAACCGGCCTACTGGGCCGCTGGCAGCACATCGAATACGTGATCGGCTTCAACCTAGACCGACGCATGTACGACGTCATGGAGTGCATGCCCACCGTCCCCGGCGCAGTCGGCGGCTTCCGCCTGAGCGCACTGCGCGAGGTGGGCGGGGTCCCAGAAGACACCCTGGCCGAGGACACCGACCTGACGATGGCACTGGAACGCGCCGACTGGGCCGTGACGTACCAGGAGTCGGCCAGGGCGTGGACCGAGGCCCCGGCATCCCTGGGCCAGCTGTGGCGGCAGCGGTACCGGTGGTGCTACGGCACTTTGCAGGCGATGTGGAAGCACCGAGGCGCTCTGTTCGACCGCGGCTTGGGCGGGCGTTTGGGACGGCGGGGATTGCCTTACCTGGCTCTGTACCAGGTCGTGCTGCCGATGCTCGCGCCTGCCATCGACGTGTTCGCGGTGCTGAGCTTGTTCACCGATCCCGGGCGCGGGGCTTGGGCGTGGTTCGGCTTCCTGATCCTCCAGCTGGTGCCCGCGGTGATCGCGTTCAGGCTGGACCGGGAGAGCCTGCGGCCGTTGTGGGCGGTCTTGTTGCAGCCGATCGTGTACCGGCAGCTCATGTACTTGGTGGTCATCCAGTCGATCGTCACGGCCATCGCGGGCGCACGACTGCCGTGGCAGAAGCTCAAGCGGACGGGAACGGCCGCACAGGCCGCCCCCGAACCACTGCTTGAGGACCCGATCACCACCCCAATCCGCCGCCCCTGACCAGCCCATCCACAACGCCCTTCGCGCACAGCGCTCTCCTTGCCTGCCACGCACCACCCCCGCGCACACAGGCTTTTCACGAAGCTGCCGCACGGCACTCCCCTACCTGGGCTTCTTGCTTGTGTCATCCCCGTATGGCCTGCCCGAA